>JAGLQA010000723.1 GCA_023137075.1 Candidatus Aminicenantota bacterium | reverse complement strand
GCACGCCGGTTCCTGTTAATATGATTGATGATAGCTGCCAGGGTGGTGGATTTCCCGTTGCCCGTGGCCCCGGTAATCAACACCAATCCCCGTCTCAGGTCGGCAATCCGTTCAAATACATCCGGCAGGTTTAACTCCTGGAAACTGCGGGTTCTGAGTGGGATAACCCGTAGTACAGCCGCATACTTGCTGTTCTGGCGAAAAATATTAACCCTGAACCGGGCCACGCCGGAGAGTGAATAGGAACCATCGTATTCTCTGATCTCTCTTCTGAAGGTTTCCGCATCTTCGATGCCGGATAATGTCTGCCCGACAAACTGCGTGTCCTCTTCGGTAAGTGGAGGGTGCTTGACTGGAACGAGCTGGCCATTATGACGAACAATCGGCGGAACGCCCACCTGGAAGTGCACATCCGATACTTCATTTTGTGCGGCGAAACTTAGAATTTGCTTAATGTTTATTTTTGGCATAGTGACCTCCTGGATAATTTAAGCAAACGGTGGAAGAACCTACCGGTTCATACCACTTCTGCATTCCAGTTCTCGATTGAATGTTCATACTTGTATTTTAAATGAAAATCATATGTATTTCAATAGGATGAGGCATTTTTTTGAAATTTTTTAAATAATTTTCACAACCAAAAACCACGGCGGAACAAACGCCTGCCATTACCGTATATTCACAGTGGTTTTCCGGATCAATTCCCAGGCTTTTTTCACATGGTCTTCCTGTAAATAAGTTTGTCCGATGACCAACCTGAGTGTATAGATATTATTCAGTTTGGTGTGAGTCAGGTAAATTTTTCCGGTGGCATTCAAGGTTTCAAGCAGTTGTGCATTCAACTCGTTTAACTGGGTTTCGTCATCTATCCCGGTGGGTTTATACCGGAAACATATGGTGGCCAGGGGAACCGGGGCCAGGATTTCGAAGTCTTCCACTGCTTTGATTTTTTCGGTAAGATTTTGCGCCCAGGCGATATGGCTGCGAATTTTTGCCTGCAGCCCTTCGACCCCAAAACTCCTGATAACAAACCACAGTTTTAATGCCCGGAAACGCCGCCCCAATTGGATGCCCCAATCCCGGTAATTGTTTACCTGATTTTCCTCTTTTGTCTTCAGGTATTCGGGGAGTATCTCAAAAGTACGTATCAACGCGCCCTTGTCTTTGACATAATAAGCCGAGCAATCAAAATTGGTAAACATCCACTTGTGAGGGTTGAAAACAAAGGTGTCGGCATATTCGATGCCATCGGTCATGGAGCGTTTCTCCGGCAGCAGCAGCGCCGTCCCGGCATAGGCGGCATCCACATGAAGCCAGAGGTCATGTTTGCGGCAAATTTCACCGATCCGGCGCAGCGGATCGATGGCAATTGACCCGGTGGTACCGCAGGCCGCGATAACGGCAAGGGGCCGTAATCCCGCTTTTTTATCCTTTAAAATTTCCTCTTCCAACGCCGCGGGAATCATCGCAAAATCCTTGTCTACTTTGATTTTCCTGAGATTATTTTTACCGAACCCGGCAATCTTCACCCCTTTTTCGATAGAAGAATGGGCCTCCGTGGAACAATAAACAGTGTACTTATTCTCTTCCGCAAAGCCCCTCTGGTTTATCTCAAAATCCGAATATTTCTCCCTGGCGGTTAACAGGGAGCACAGGGTTGCCGTGGAAGCGGTATCCTGGATCACACCGGTAAAGGTATCCGGCAGGCCGGTCAATTTCGCCACCCATTTCATTACTCGCTCTTCCAATTCCGCCGCGGCAGGAGATGTCTGCCAGCTCATGCACTGGGCGCCCATGGCAGCGGTCAACATTTCTGCCAGTACGGAAGGATAGCTGTTATTGGCATTAAAATAGGCAAAAAAGCCGGGGTGCTGCCAATGTGTCATTCCCGGTAGGATGATCTTTTTAAAATCCGCTATGATCCGATCCATCGATTCCCCTTTTTGGGGAGGCAAAAGCGGTAATTGTTCGATTATCTCACCTGGTTTTGACCGGGCTTTAACCGGGTATTTTTCAACCTCCTGAAGGTAGTCGGCCATCCAGTCCACCAGTTCGTGGGCGTATTTTCTGAATTCCTGATTATTCAT
>JAGLQA010000722.1 GCA_023137075.1 Candidatus Aminicenantota bacterium | reverse complement strand
TGCACATGACGATCCAGACGGCTATGTTGATCGATACGCTGGTCGAATTGGGAGCAGATGTCCGGTGGGCTTCCTGCAATATTTTCTCGACCCAGGATCATGCGGCCGCGGCAATTGCCAAAAAAGCAGCGGCAGCGGTGTTTGCCTGGAAAGGAGAAACTTTAGAGGAATACTGGTGGTGCCTGGAACAGGCGTTGACCTGGCCCGATGGCTCGGGACCGGATCTCATCGTGGATGACGGTGGCGATGCCACCCTCTTTGTTCATGAGGGAGTGAAGGCGGAAGCGGACCCGTCGTTGTTTGAAAAAACCTATGATGTCGAAGAATTCCGGATTCTCATGGACCGCATCAAGATGAGTTATGAAAAAGATCCCAAGCGCTGGACCCGGGTTGTCGAAAAGATTCGCGGTGTGTCGGAAGAGACAACCACCGGAGTTCACCGGTTATACCAGTTGGCCAGTGAAGGAAAATTGCTCTTCCCGGCCATCAATGTGAACGATTCGGTAACCAAGTCGAAATTTGATAATCTATACGGCTGCCGCGAATCATTGGTAGACGGTATCAAGCGGGCAACCGATATCATGCTGGCCGGGAAAAAGGTCCTGGTATGCGGTTACGGCGATGTGGGAAAAGGAAGCGTCCAATCTATGAAGGGCTTCGGAGTACGGATTTATGTCAGTGAGATCGACCCGATTTGCGCACTGCAGGCCGCCATGGAAGGATATACGGTTACCACGGTTGAAGATGTGGTCGAAGAGATCGATATCGTTATTACGGCTACCGGCAACTACCATGTGATTAGGGGCGAACACATGGAGCGAATGAAAGATGGAGCGATTCTCTGCAATATCGGCCATTTTGACAGTGAGATCGAGATGACTTACCTGGAAGACACCGAAGAATGTAAACGTGTCAATGTCAAACCCCAGGTGGATAAATGGACCCTTAAATCAGGCCGGTCTATAATCGTCCTGGCGGAAGGACGTTTAGTAAACTTAGGCTGTGCCACCGGACATCCCAGTTTTGTCATGAGTTCCAGCTTCACAAACCAGTGCCTGGCACAGATTGAACTGGCAGCCAAAGACCATGAGAGAAAAGTTTTTACCCTGTCGAAGAAATTGGATGAAGAGGTGGCCCGGATGCATATTGGACGGTTAGGTGTCAGATTAACCCGCATGACGCAGCAGCAGGCCGATTATATAGGCTACCCCCTGGAAGGTCCATACAAACCGGAACATTATCGATATTAATCCGGGCGTAGGGGTTTGATTCATCATTTTAAGATTTTTTTTAAAACAAACCTAACATACCCATCGGTAATTGTGTCGTGGTCGATTTTTTCGATGTCTCTCTCAGCCCGCTTCCGCCATTTACCGCATTTTTTAAAAAAATCGAAGTGTGAGGAAATAAAAAGTATGGCCCTATTCTCAAGTAGGCCGCTTTTTGCTTTAAAGGCTGCTTCGGTCATGAACAGGAGAATGTTCCACTGATGATAGGCGTCTTTCCCGAAAAGAATATTATCGGCATAGTCGTCACAAATGGAACAGAGAATAAGCAGGAAAAATTTCAGCCTGGTTGTTTTTAACTCCCGGCGTACAACGGGATAGTTTTCCATTTTTAAGGAAATCTTATGGCTGTTAAATGTCTCGTTTAAGGGCCCGTTTTTCCCCTTGAATCGAAGCGATATTTTTTTTATGAAAGGAGATTTTGTAATATATTCACTCAGACATAAGTAGGCGGAAAGATATTTACCGGCTTTCACATGGAAATCGGCCTTTATGAAGTCCGGCGAACGCAGGTTAGTTTTTTTAAAAAATACTTTTGATTGTCCGGCTATTTTTTTCCGTTCCTGGAACAACACCTGGGAATATAAGCTGACTAAGAATAGAGAAAAAATCAAAACAATCAATCCTTTATTCATCGTTCATTATTTCGATCATTTTAGCTTGTTGCTTTTATGTTTCAGGTAGTGGAGTATATTGAGCGCTTCTAAAGGCGTGACTTTATCGATTTCGATCTCCTTCAATCTATCCCTTATCTCATCCCAGACTTTGAGTTCATCATCTTCGGGAAAGAGCTGCTGCTGTACTAAGGGCAGCTTTTCGATTTTTCCCGTGATTCTCTCTTTGACTAAGCGGTTCAACTCTTTTTTTTCAAGGTTTAGGAGTATATCTTTCGCTCTTTCGATAACGGAAAGCGGGATCCCGGCAATTTTGGCTACATGGATACCGAAACTCTGATCCGTAGCCCCGGGCACGATTTTATGTAGAAATACTACGTTATCCTGCCACTCTCTGACCGAAATATGATAATTTTTTACCCGGGAAAGAATTTCCGAGAGTTCGGTTAATTCGTGGTAGTGGGTAGCAAACAGGGTTTTAGGTTTCTCTTTTAAGGAGTGTAAATATTCGATGACTGCCCAGGCGATGGATAAACCGTCAAAGGTTGAGGTGCCCCTGCCGATTTCGTCGAGCAGGATCAATGAGCGTCCGGTGGCATTGTTTAATATGATCGAGGTCTCGATCATCTCCACCAGGAAGGTGGATTTGCCTTCTATCAGGGCGTCCGAGGCGCCGATCCGGGTAAAAATGCGGTCGCAGATGCCGATAGTCGCTTTTTCAGCCGGCACAAAATAACCGGCCTGGGCCAGTATGACGATCAAGGCGTTCTGCCGTAAATAGGTGGATTTCCCTCCCATATTGGGGCCGGTTATAATCAAAATCTGCTCCGAATTGGATGATAAAAAAGTATCGTTGGGGATAAATCCTTTCTCGGCGTTTATTTCCACAACAGGATGGCGGCTCTCTTTTATGTTTATTTCCTTATTGTTGGTCATCTTCGGTCTGGCATAACCCCTGCCCTGGGCGAGTTCACCGCCGGCGGAGAGGGTATCCAACAAGGCGATCAGATCGGCATTTCGATTCAATTGTTCGGAGAATTTTTGAATCCCCAGAATCACCTCGTTGTACAGCTCTTTCTCGATGTAGACCATTTTTTCTTCGGCCCCTAAAATCTTATCTTCCAGTTCCTTTAATTCCCCGGTGATATACCGTTCCGAATTGACCAGGGTTTGCTTCCTGGTGTATTCGGGAGGCACTAATTTTAAATGGATTTTGGTAACTTCGATAAAATAGCCGAATACTTTGTTGTATTTTATTTTCAAAGAGGGAATTCCGGTACTCTTTTTTTCTTTCTGTTCCATGGTCGAGATAATTTTTTTGGCATCCCGGCTAATGGTTCGCAGTTCATCGAGTTCCCGGTTGTACCCGGTTTTGATATAGTTGCCCGCGTTTAAGTTGTTTGACGGGTCATCGGCGATGGCTTTTTCGATTAAATCCACCACAATCGTTAAGGGATCCAACTCGGAATGGGATGATTTGATAATTGAGGCCCTGGCATTTTCGATCTCTTTTTTAATCTCCGGTATTTTCAGCAGCGTGTCTTTCAGTAGCAGCAGGTGGGAGGGCAGCGCGATATTTAAAGATATTCTGGAATTCAATTTGGCTAAGTCGGCGAAGTATTTTAATATTTTCCTTACTTCCGTCCGGACGATTAAGTTCAGGTAAAATTCTTCAACGCCGTCATGCCTTCGTTCAATCGCTTTCAGTTCAACCAAAGGATAGGACAGCCATTTTTTCAGTAATCGTTTGCCCATGGGTGTGATGGTAAAGTCAACGGCATCAAACAGGCTGCCCTTTATGGTGCCGGTCTGGAGATTTTTGAGTATCTCAAGGTTTTTAAAGGAGATGGAATCGAGGATCAAATTGTTCTCTTCCGGGATAAACCTCAAGGAAGATACGTTCTTTAAGTCAGTCTTCCTGATGGATTTGAGATATTTGATCAGGACACCCGAAGCGATTACGGCGGAATCATAGCCCAAAAGCCCCAATCCTTCGATATCTTTTATTCCTAATTGGTTTTTTAATATCTCTTCGCATTCGAAATAGTTATATTCATATTCCGGGAAGGTATTGATCAGAAAGTTTAACATTTCCGGGATTTTTTTGGAAATTTGGTCCAACTCCTCGCTGAAGTCTTCGGGAATGATAATCTCCCGGGGAGACTTCCGGTATAATTCGTTGATGAAGGAATTCAGGCTGCCGGTCTCGAAGCTCCTGACCTCGAAATCGGAAACCGCTAAGTCGATGGCTGCCATTGAAATCCGGCTGCCTGTTTTAAAGATTGATGCCACGAAGTTGTTTAGTTCCGTGTCCCCGGTTTCGATTTCCAGGGCGGTTGCCGGGGTCAATATACGGGTGACGTCCCGTTTTACGATTCCTGTTGCCAGGGAAGGATCTTCCACCTGTTCGCAGATGGCCACCTTGAAACCTCTTTTCAATAATTTGGCGGCGTAATTATCTTTGGCGTGGTAGGGGATGCCGCACATGGGAACCGCGTCTTCTTTGTTTTTGTTCCGGGAGGTCAATACTATCTCTAAAACCGGTGCGGCAATTTTTGCATCTTCGAAAAACATTTCGTAAAAGTCTCCCATGCGGAAGAAGAGGATGGCATCGGGATAGTCTTTTTTAATCTCGAAGTACTGTTTCAGCATGGGCGTCATTTTCTTATTTTCCATGTAGGAATTATATCATAAATTCTTCCGGTAAAAAAAGTTTTCTTTTCTTCTAAAATTTCTGCTAATTTTTTTCCGGGCTGCCGCTTTCGGGGGCAAATCTTGTCAGGTTGTCCCCTTAGTTTTCCCTACCACTCTTCAGCTGAAGTGCCGGGGATTTTTTCATAGGGCTGGCAGCGGCCGCCTAAGTGTTTGGCCAGGAATGTCTCAATCCTACCCAACATATCTACCAGGTTCTGGGGGCGCCCGATGCCGTGCCCTTCATCCGGGTAAACCACGTA
>JAGLQA010000721.1 GCA_023137075.1 Candidatus Aminicenantota bacterium | reverse complement strand
TAAAAGAAGATCTGATTTTCCAAGATGGTCAACGCCGATTAAAAGCCCCACCGATGGCCCGGAAGTGAACAAGAAACAACCGTGTCCTTTCGGTAAGGGTACGTGATTTTATGAAATTTTATGTTTGGCAACTTTTTAAGGGGACAGGTTAAATATTTGCAATCGAAATAATCCTGTGATATACTATTTTTTCAAATCTAATTCACGATCAAAAGGAGGTCATGATGCCCAGAACACGCCGTCTTAAAATAATGGGAGAAAGTTGTTACTACCATTTCATATCCCGAACCGTTGGACAGGAGCATTACTTAGGAGACACTGAAAAAGAGAGATTGCTCAATATAATCAAGTTTTATTCCGGAATGTACATGGTCAAGGTCATCGGCTTTTGCGTGATGAGCAACCATTTTCACCTATTAATACAATCGAAACCGGAGCACCTTTATTCGGATAAAAATATTGCAAACCGGATTGAACGGTATATGCCAAAGCTCGCAGAAAGCAATATAGAAGATGAAGTCAAGATCGCAAGGGGACGTGCCAAATTCGGCGATATTTCAGAATATATGCGCTCCATAAAGCAGACTTTTTCCCGGTGGTACAATAAAACCAACCACCGAACCGGCTATTTTTGGGGGGATCGATTTAAAAGTATCTGGCTTCAAGATGGCGAAAGCCTATTATCCTGCCTGGCTTATATCGACCTAAACCCGGTCCGGGCGAAAATAGTAAAAATTCCGGAGGATTATCGCTGGTGCGGTCTCAGTTACCGGGTTTGCGGTTACAATGCGAATGGTTTCCTGAGTTTTGATGGGGTTTTTGAGGAGGCTGACGAGAAGCCGGAATCCCTGCTGGTCAGGAATTACAGGTACCTTGTTTACCGGTGGGGAAATATAGAACGGGTGACCTTATCTGATATTGAGAGTGGTAAAACTACAGATACGCAGCCTAAAATAAGCGATGAAATCTATTTGAAGGAGTTGGATCGCCGTTTTCGGATACCTGCCCCGGAGCTGCTGTCAAAGAGGGTGCGTTATTTTTCAGATGGATTGGTGGTTGGGTCAAAAATATTTATTAAGAATGCCTATGCTCGTTTTGGTAAAGACATTATATTGAAGAAGGATAGACGGGCACACAAGATCCCATTGAGCGATTCGCTCTATACTCTAAGACAAATTAAGCTCTCATCTCCATAATATCTACCAAAAGTAGTAAATTCAAATCATTTTTCTAAATATTCGGTGGATTAAAGGGAGTGGTGTGCACAAAGATGGATTGTAGGGGGGGAAGAGACGGTTAAAATCAAAAAATTTGGGGGAATAGGGGATCAATTTAAGAAATTTGTAAGAATGAGGGGAATAAAAGGCCGGAAAATTGGAATTAGTGGTCTCGATTAAAAAAAATTGCTGAAAATGTGATAATTAACCTGTCCCTTAATTCTCTCTATTGGTTTTTAAATTCGATGTTATAGAAGTTTGAAGTCCTATCCTACGCGGAATCTTCACCGAATCGTTCAATTATTTTGATGATTTCATCGACTGTCTCACGCAGTTCACCTCCCATTCTCTTATATTCATTGGGACGCTCTTGCTGCATAAAATACATCAGGGCGTAATAGGTCGGCTTGAACCGCTCTTTTAAATCCAGATGGCTGTCATTAAAAATCTTCAGTGCCGCCGAATATTGCTTCTTGGCCATAAGCAGCATGAAAAATGTATTTGCCAGGTTAAATTCCTCGATATATTTCCGGTCGGTAAACAGGGCCTTGGCCATAGCAACCGACTCGGCGATCTTGTTCTCTTCCAATAAGACGTTGGCAAAAACTAAAATCAGGTTATTCCGGGTTGCCTTGTGTTTGATGGCTCCCAGGTTTTTTAAGCAATCTCGATATGACTTCCTTTCGTAACTTTTCGCAGCCTCATCGATAAGTTCCAAATCGGATTTTGAGAGCTCCTGCACCAGGGTTTTGTTCTCTTTCAATAAAAAGTCCCTGGCTTTGAGAATCAGTTTATGCTGAAGCTCGGCGGGAATATCTGTCCGGGCCAGGGCCTCTGTCATGTAAAGCGCCTGTTTTTCGTGTACTTTCCCATTATCTATGGAATTTATCAGTTTTTCCGCCCGTTCTTGCAGCTCTTCCCGGCGGCACCAGTTCTGTAAAAAATGAATCAACCACTGCACCCGGCTTCTTCCCCGCCTTCTGCCGTATCTCATTAAGTACCAGATATTGAAAAAACGCTCGCTGATCTGGTAGAGATGATTTTTAGTAGTGGTTTTGATTTTACGAATGATCCTGTTTTTTTCCAATTGAATCAAATGGGAGGAAACCGCCTTGCTCTCCAACCGCACCGTTTCTGCTATTTCCTTGGTACTAACCGCATCCCAGTTGAGAGCAATGGCATCCACGATCTTCTGTTGATGAGGTGATAAATCATCCATCCTGTGCTTATAAAGCGGCGTTACACGGTCTAAGATAAATTCCAGGTCCTGGAAGGCATCGCTCTCCCTGAAATCAGTAAATATTTCGTAGAGGAGAATTATGGTGCGCGGCACACCACCGGTGAGCCGCCTTAAGGACTCCACTCTTCCCGGTTCCCGGGCGAGAATTCTTTCAATGTTATTCTTACTGTGGTAATTTCCTAAGCTCAGGAGGAGTTTATGGGTTTCAGCACGGCCCAGGCCTTTCAAATTTATTGGGCTGAAAAATTCGTAAAAAGACCTGGAAGAATCGAAGTTACGTTCCATGATAATGGAAGAAGCCCCGATAATCCTGATATCAGCGCTTGTGATTAGGACATGTTTGAGGAAATCCCGCTCCTTTTCTTCCAATTTGCTGAAAATCTGGGTTATATTATCGATAAATAAAACCAATTTTTTATTGTTTTTTTTCAATGCCTTTTCGAGTACTTCAAAGCCCTTTATTTCCGGATCATTTTGTTTGTACGTGGATTCCACTTCGTCGAACAAACCGGAAAATCCCGCCCATTCCTCGAGGTGCTCGGCAATACTTATCCACAGGCTGGACAGGGAGTTAATATTATATTGTTCCTCGTTAAAAATAACCGGTATTATATTTTTGCTTAAGGACTTTGCCCTCTTCATTTCATAATAGAGTTTCAGTAGTAAGGTGGTTTTTCCGAAACCTCGCTGGCCCTGGATGAGGAAATGCTGGCCCGGATATTTCATGTCTGAGTTTTTTATTTCATTAAAGATATTCTCAAACTCCACATTTCTGACCACGAAATGTTTACACAATTCCTCTTCCGTCTGGTTGGCCGGGTTGTATATGTTGGCTACCCGATTAGATGACGACATTTGTTTGCCTCCTTCGAGATGGCGCGGAGCGCCCTCTTCGGTTGGGGTCACCGACCCCTTTCCGGGAAAAGTACTATCATGATACTTGACAAAAGATTTTTTGTCAAGTATTTTTTGAAAATTTCATGAAAAATTTGATATTTAATTTTTTATTTTCGGAAGAATATCTTTAAGCATATCCTTGTGAAGGGTTAAGGTCAACATTTTTAATTTTATAAAATCTTCCCTGAAGAAGTAATAACCTTTATATTTACCCTTCCTGGAAGACCTGCCCGAATCTTTTACTAAGAACCAGTCTTTGTCTTTTACCCGCGTGTATCCCACGAGATGAATCCCATGGTCATCTTCGGTGGTTTTATTGTAAATCCGGTACTCCCGGGAATCCTGGTTTATATACCGGCCCGGGATATCGAAACTCGGGATAAATGCGATATCATGGCTGCCCAATTTTCCCGGTTCGGACACATCGCCGCCGATGACAAGCGTGTAACCGGACTCAATCGCATTTTTTATGACTTCATACCACAAATCGAGCGGCAAATTGATGTATTCTTTGCTGTACCACCAATTATCCGGAACCTTGAACTCCTGCCGGGTATAGAAGGGGAAATAACCGGTAGACATGACCGAGTAATACGCATCTAAATCGATGCCGATTTCGTCTTTAAAAAATTCCAGTGGCGTTTTGGTTTTTCCATTGTAAGAAAAAGTTTCCGGGGGTTCACCCATATATTTGTCGAGAATTAAACGGATATGCTTCAGGTTTTCCTCTTCATCCCACAGGTTGTTTTCTTTTATATAGTTTAAGTAGCCTTTTATCTCTTTCATCAACGGCTCATGATCGTGTTTACCCTCTTTTCCCTTAACGCCGGGATAGACCTCTTCGGGTACGATACCATAGGTTTTCCATATACGGGTAACGGAATTGGATTCAGCGCCACCGGCCACATAGGAATTGCCACGCTCCCGGATAAAACGGCGCGACTTCTCGATCAGTTCGAAATAGGGCGCCCACATCTTAGATAGTTCTATCTTTTTTCCGGTTATACGATAAACCTCCGATTCAAGAAAGGAGGTTGCCGAAAAACTCCAGCAGGTAGATGTGCTGTACTGCGGTACCGGGGGGAAATGGAAAAAAGTCTTAAAGGATTCCATAGATTCAGGCTGATAAACGCCGCTTAAATCGGTATACAATACCATTCTTTTTTTTTTTCCGGTTTTCTTCTTTTTTTTCTGTCTTTTTTTAATTTCCTCGCTTACCTTATCTTTTTTTGCCTGCAGGGCTTCCCTTTTTTCTTTGATTCTAGTCAATACCTTATCGTCCTGCCTCTCACGATAAATTATCTTGTTTTTTTCCTCAGCTCTCACGAAAGCGGCTGCAAAAAGAATGAGAAAAATTGAAATAATTAGAATAGATGTTTTTTTCATATTAACTCCTTTAACCATCATTATACCAGAAAATAGAGATAAAAAAAATTTTATAGATATAATATTGAAGGAAAATTTTTTTAGTTGGGAATGAGGGGTGGTAGCCCGTAGGGGAGTCGAACCCCTCTTACAGGGTTGAAAACCCTGTGTCCTAACCGATAGACGAACGGGCCAAAAAAAAATGAGACGTACTGGGCTCGAACCAGTGACTCCCGGCTTAAAAGGCCGGTGCTCTGCCAACTGAGCTAACGTCCCATTCGTTTTTGTTAACGGATGTTAACGGTATAGGAATACAATTTATCATATTTCGGCTAAACTGTCAACAAAGAAGGAAAATTTACCAGCAATTCTAATTTTGAAGAATT
>JAGLQA010000720.1 GCA_023137075.1 Candidatus Aminicenantota bacterium | reverse complement strand
ACGGGAAATTTATCTACTTCATCTCAAACCGGGATTACAACATGAGTTTTAACGACGGATTTTCCACGATGGAATTCGACTTCGTTTATACCAAAACTGCCAGGATTTACGCGGTGGCATTGACAAAAGACGCTCCCAAACTCTTTGAAGACACCAACGATGTTGAAGCGGTTAAAAAAGAAGAAAGCGACTCGGCAAAAAAAGAGGATAAGAAAGATAAGAAAAAGAAACCGGAAAAAGCCGCAAAGCCTAAAAAAATCAGTATCGATTTTGACGGTGTAAACAAGAGAGTCATCGTATTTCCATTAGGAACAAGCAGGTACGGTTTTGTTCAAGACTTAGGTGAAAACGTATTGTATTTAAAGGATGGCGGACTTTACCTGTTCGATATGAAAAAAAAGAAATCGGAATTAGTGATTAAAGGAATCAGGGGAGGCGATCTATCGGCTGACGGTAAAAAGCTTCTCTATAGAGCCCAGGGTAAATACGGCATCCTCGATATCAAACCGAATCAGAAAGCAGGCAGCGGTACATTAAACTTAAAAGACGTCACCATGAAAATAGATCCCGGGAAAGAGTGGAAACAGATATTCAATGAAGGCTGGCGAATTTTTCGCGACTGGTTTTATGTTAAAAACATGCACGGAGTGGACTGGGAAAAGATGAGGCAGCGATATGCGAAATTACTCCCCTATGTCAGCCACCGTGCCGATTTAGACTATATTTTCGGTGAGCTTGTGGGTGAACTGAATGCCGGTCACACCTATGTTAACTGGGGAAATTTCAGAAAAAAAATAAAACGGATAGACACCGGTCTTTTAGGTGCGGAATTAAAAGCGGACAAAAAATCGGGCCGCTATATCATTTCAAAAATTTATGAAGGCGAAAACTGGAATAAAGGCACCCGCTCGCCACTCACCGAACAGGGGATTCATATTAAAGAAGGAGACTACCTGATCGGCTTGAACGGTTACGATGTGACCACCGGGGACAACCCTTATCGTTTCCTGGAAAATACGACCGGGAAAAAAATTGAGATTAAAGTAAACTCCACTCCTAAGGAAACCGGCGCAAAAACCTACTGGATAAAACCGGTTAAGAGCGAACACGATCTTCGCACATTAGATTGGATTAATTCCAGGAGGCGGATGGTGGACAAATTATCCGCTGGACGAATCGGTTACATCTTTGTTCCCAACACGGCTATCGAAGGCAACCGCGAACTCTTCAAAGGCTTATACGCCTACAACGACAAAGAGGCATTCATTATCGATGAACGCTACAACGGCGGTGGGTGGTCCCCGGGTAAAATGATTGAAAAGATTGCCGGAGAAACGATCAGCTACTGGCGCAGAAGAGGAGTCGAACTGAGATCGGACCCCATATATACCTTAGAAGGGCCAAAAGTCATGCTGATTAACCATTTCTCATCTTCCGGCGGAGATAACTTCCCTTACTGGTTCAAGAAGAAAAACTTGGGCCCGCTTATCGGCACCCGCACCTGGGGCGGCCTCATCGGTTACGGTTGGAGTCCCGGTTTGGTAGACGGCCCGTCCTTTGCCGTTCCCATGTCTGGAATCGTCGGTCCCGATGGAGAGTATATCGTTGAAGGAGTCGGTATTTACCCGGATGAAGGTTTTGAAGTGTACGACAGGCCGGAAGAGGTTGCCAAAGGTAAGGATCCCTGTATTGAAGTTGCCGTAAAATACTTGATGGAACAATTGGCAAAGAAACCGCGAAAAATGATAAAAAATCCCAAAGACCCGGATCGTTCCCGCTGGTATGAAAAAGAGATAAGATAGAAATAAACAATGGGTAGAGGCGTTCCCCGGAGCGTCTCTACCTTATTATTATAGATTACTAAATATCAATCATTAAACTGTTAGGGAGATTTCTTCATGCTGCAATAGACATCTCTTTATGCGAAAACCTGACAGTGTTTTAAAAAAATCACCCCAAACCTGATTTACATGTGTGTAAGAATATTCATACCAGTTGATAGCCTATGAGATTAGACCTACTGGGAGACCCGGGTATCAGGATATAGATTTTGAGTTAGCCGCAGGTACTCTCCAGCAACCGCATCTGCCAGTAAATCCAGTGTATCTATAAAGGTCCTCCCTTTTCGGCTTCTTTTCTTTTGGGTGCCTAGTAGGATGGACAATTCGGTTAATGCCACAACAATTGTTTTTGATTTGGTTTCGTGGTTCAGCAAATCCCTCAATTTGGTGATCCCAGGTCCAGTAATTCCTTCTCGTTTTACTTTGAACGCCAACTCATGGATTTTTTTTATGCTTTCTTCCGATAAAGTTTCGATCTTGAATTTCCTTAATTTTTTAAAGGCACTCCATTTGTCGCTTAAATCGGTCACGTATTTTATTCCAAGGAAAGCAAATTCATTTATTTTATTTTTTGCCAGGTAATCGAAAGTGACTTCCGGTATGGAGATAAACCTGGATTTATATTGGGAAGTAATTTCGCGGATCCTGGGGGTAAAGTATTGGGTGGTATCACAGGCGATGCAAACGATAGTGGCTCCCTGGTTGCAGAGGGATATAATACCAGCATTTACAGCTTCCCAGGTTTCTTTTTCCCTTAAATCCAGTTCCATGGACAATCCCATATCCGGGATGGATTCGACGGTCACATAGGGGAAGGAAATATCGCCGTAAAAATGTTCCTTTCGTTCTTCTCTTATAATATGGTTGATCTTTTGCCAGAGGGCGATGCCTGATTCGGGGGCGTTTCCGGTCAAGATACCGATCTTTGGGCGTTTTTTGTTCGCACTTCGATTATTGGAAGAAATATGAGTGGTGATATCCTCTATCCTATAATGCTTAACTGCTTCGAATAACTCTTTCGGTTTGAATTCAATGGCCCAGGTTAAATCCCCGGCATTGGTCATCATGGTATAGGGGGGAAGGTTGTTTATTGTGAGGGATTTGTCAAACACCTGTAATATGGGAGTCTCCCAGAATAAAGGGTCCAGGGTAAAGGGATTTACCAGGCCATAATCCATGTGGAAAATGTCGGCCAGTTCGTCATTTTCCAGCTTATTCACTTCTCTCCTGGCCCGCAATACTTTTTTTACTTTATCGTAGTCCAGTTCCTGGTGCGCCTTACAATGAAGGATCACGTATTGTTCATTGCCCGCAGCATTGATGAATTTCCCGAAAATCGATTTCAATTCATGCTCCAGGGGAATCCCGGTGTGTCCCAACCGATTCCTTTTGTTGGCCGCCTCCCTGCACCCCAGGGCTTTTACGTTGCGGCTGAGATTGAACCAGAGCTTATTATCAATGAAAAAACCGATTGTTTTTTTGACACCATCGGGTAAATCCGTTTCATCCGCTAATAAAAGATGAAAAAAATCGGAATAATTTTTTTCCATTTTATTTACCTGTAACACAAAACAATGTATGCCTTTTTCATGATTGAAATCATCTCAAACGGACTAATTTAAACGGTTTCCTTTTTGAAGACAGTCAATTCAACGGATTCCCAGTTAAAAGAACCTTCAGAGGCTATGAATACGGTGAACGATGCACGATCTCCCAATATCTTTTTGGCTCTTTCGGTAATATCGAAGAATAAGATGGTGGGAGCCTCATTGGGAATTCGTTTGAATGTCCCTATGAAATTGGGATTGGTTTCATCCAATGCTTCATCGCTGCCTAAATTGATGAACAGTTTGATATCAACATAAGGTTTTTTGCTTTTGTTTTGAATCTTCCCGTTCCTGAACCGGAGCATGATGCGGTCGATTTCGTCGACACTATCCCAGACCTTATCAATGTTAGCTGCGGGAATCCGCACACGGTTGTTTTCAGTGTCCACCTGGTTTTCTTTTGTTATAAATTCCATGGTGTAAATGCTAAGGCTTTGTTCACCTGCGATGTTTTGCTGTACCTTTAATGCTACTTCATGGGGAGTCATATCTTCATCGCCCAGCAGCATCATTAATTTAGTCAATGCGGCTTCTGGTGTAATATCCACCCCACTCACAACGCCGATGTCCAGGAGAAAAGCGCTGGTCTCGTACATCCCCAGTTCAACCTTACCACCGCCGCACTGGGTGACATTCAATACCACTACATTTCGTTCGGTTACTTCTTTAATGAGCTGCATAACTTTGGGGTTTGTTGGGATATTTCCCGCGCCGTAAGCCATTAGCACAACGCCTTTCAGTTTTGGGTCCGATAATATATTCTTAAGGATATCGCCATCCTGGATGCCGGGAAAGAAGTTGATGGCTACCACATTGGTTTCCATCCTGGTCTGCGTGATAAATGCTTTGTCCTGCGGCACTTTTAGTATCAGGCGTTCATCTACTTCGATACTCTCCCCAGCCACTGCCAGCGGTTTATAATTAGGTGTTTGGTAGGCATTGAAACCCGAAGCGTTAAACTTACGGCAGCGGTTGCCCCGTAGTAACTGCCCGTTAAAATAGATACAAACTTCAGGAATCACAGGAATCCTGATCCTGGGATGCCTGGGATTGGCGATCTGTAAGGCTGTGATCATGTTTTGAAAGCCGTCGTTCCTTACATTGAAAAGGAATGCCAGTTGTGCACCGGTAACAATCACCGGCTTTTCAAGGTCTTTCAGCATAAAACTCAAGGCGGAAGCGGTGTAGATCATGGTATCGGTGCCGTGG
>JAGLQA010000072.1 GCA_023137075.1 Candidatus Aminicenantota bacterium | reverse complement strand
ATTCGTTCCGGAATTAATATAAAAAATATTTTTAAAAGGAGGTATATATGTTAAGACGTGTTATTTTAATCTTTATTCTTTTTTTGTTGATTTCTTTCATTACCCTTAGGGCGGAACAAACCACCCTATTCACCGGGAAGGTTATTCTTTTACATCTAAGATAACCGTTACTTTTTTTATTTCCGGGTTGACGTATAATTCAACCGATTCCAATATTTTTCCGTTTTTGTCTTTTATGTCGATAAATAATTGCGGGTCCTGCAGCGGGACCCTACGTATCACCGCGATGCGGGTCTGGTCCTCAAACTTTTTTAATACGTCATATAATTTGGTTTTGTTCAAATCAAATTCCAACAATTCCTTTTTTTTTGTTTCTTTAGGGGAGTTCACGGGTTCGGTTATTTTATCCAGGTCATCCAAGTCCTGTTCGGGTAAATTCTCAAAGGGAAATTCTTCATTTTTTTTAACAATTGTGGCAAACTCGTTATGTTTCGGTAAGTCGATTTTCGGCACGGCTTTCGTTTCAGGCGGTATAATATTTTCGTCTCCTAAGGCCAGAACATTGTCCTCTTCCATCCCTTCTTCCGTTAAACTATTAAAGGATGCCTGATCAACTTTTCCTTCATTATTTGTATCCATTTGTTCGACTGCCGTGTCAAATTCATTTTTTGAGAAAATTCTCGTAGCCGATTCCTCTTCAGTACCCGGCACAATCTCATCTTCCCCGAGTGTGAATACCTCGTCATCATCGTCGGGGAGATTTATAACCGCTTCATCTGCCATTACCGTATCGTATTCCCTTTGTGAGGCTTCGTTCGCTTCGCCGCTTTCGTCGGGTTCAAGAAAAATTCCCTCCATTCCTTTCGTCATCTCTTCACTGAAGGACTCGATTTCTTCCATGGGGATTTTTTTTACCGGTAATTCTTCGAATTTTTTAATCTCTTTATTTGTATCGGTATCAAAATTGATAGTAGTACCGTTTAACACTTCCTTGTTGAGCTTATCGATTAGTTTTATGACCTTCTTCAAGGTTAAACTTGAAATTTCTTTTAACGTTTCTATAACGCCGATACCGTCTGTGGCAACGGCTTCGAAATAAGGGACATCCACTATATTAAATACTTTTTTCAATCTTTCGGCCGACGAGATATTATCCAGATCGCGTTTATTGAATTGATATACCAGGGGGAGTTCCTTGATATCGATGTTATAGATAGCTAAATTTGCTTTCAGATTCTCAAAACTTTCCAGCCCGGCCTGTTCCCCCAATTCCTGTGAATCCACGACAAATACGATCCCATCTGCTCCTTTTAATACCAATTTCCTGGTCGAGTCGTAAAAAATCTGGCCCGGTACGGTGTAGAGCTGGAATTTTGTCTGGTAATCTTTCACCAGGCCCACGTTTAAGGGGAGGAGATCGAAAAAGAGGGTCCGTTCGATCTCCGTTTCAATACTGATAAGTTCACCCCTGGTTTTGGGGTTGGTCACGGAAAAGATATATTGCAGGTTAGTCGTCTTGCCACTTAAGCCTGGGCCATAATAAACAATCTTTGCTGTTACCTGTTTTAAGCTGTGGTTCACAAACATATTCCAACTCGAAGTCATTATTTTCTCATTTATGGCTGCTCTTGTCAAGAAATTATCGGCAAAAATTATAATTTTGTATATCCTCAATGATATCGGGAATAGTAGCCCGGGAAATGCCGTTCTAACCAATTAAAGTATCGAATCACCTGTTTCTCGTTATCGATCCAGCCGGCCCGGCAAATCCCGTCTTTTTTTAATTTAAGCAAATTTTCTTTTTCCGACAATGTCAAAAATGACGGAAAACGGTAACCGTAACCGCTGCCCGGAAGAGGGAAAAAAAAGTGTAATTGCGTCTTTACCCGGTATCTCCCGGTTATTTTTTTTATAAACTCGATGGTCAATGCCCTCTCTTCCGTGGTTTCATCGGGAAAGCCGAGGATAAAATCAAGGTTGACCGTGAAATCGTTGGCTTTCGCGATTTCTACCGCTTTGATTATGTCCGCGGTATTGTGTTCCCTGCCCAATTCCTTTAATCGTGAATCTAACGAACTCTGGGCGCCGATGGTTATCGCCCTATTGGATACATATTTTTTAAGAACTTTCATACTCTCATCGCTAAGGGTATCGGGCCTGATTTCCGAAGGAAAAATGCCGTACTCGAGGAATTTGAATTCATAGGATTGTACCAGTTGCAACAATTTTTCGATTTTTTCAACAGGGGCCGGTTTTCCTTTTTTTGCTTCGTATTCCAGCGCGGAAGGTGATATGAAATTCACCCGCTTGAGTTTTTTTTGTTTCATCTCGTCTAAGTACGACCGGATAGAATTTAATGACCTGAAATGAACATCCTGCAGACCTGTGCCGCAGTATTTACATTTCCGGAAGCAGCCTCTCATGATCTCGATAGGGGGAATCGTTTTGAGGTATTTTGAAATCGGCAGGTAATCGTTCAGATTACTATTTTCCCTCCCGGGGCGGCTGTGGTATTTTTCTTTTTCGATATTGTTATCGAGTAAGTCACGCCCAAACCTGAGAAAGGAATCTTCGCCGGCTCCCACAAAAAGAATATCGAAACCGGCTGCAAAAGCCAGGTCCTGCTCCCCCGATACGTGGGGCCCTCCTGCGACGATTAAAGCGCCACTGCTTTTGATCGCTGCAATTTCGTTGTGTATAAGAGGAAGAAAAGGCGTCATAAAGGAATATAACAACACATCATCCTTTTTGAAATCTATTTTTTTAAAGATGTCATCCCTATCGATAATTTTTATGTCGAATTCCCTATCGATTTTGCTGCATTCCCAGGCCTTCAACAAGACCGGGTAGGAGAGCCTGTTAAAGGGAAATACTCTAAAAAAAATTCTTCTCTTCTTTGTTTTTCTCATAATTAAAAAAATCAGGAAGCATGCTAAACTTACAATCAAATTCTTACGTATGCCTTATATACCATAAAAACCCGGTTTTTCCAATTATAATAGGGATAAGAATCGCGGTGCCGGCGTATCTTAAGGAGTGTTTTGGTTGACATATAGGTATTTTTGTGATATGTTTTGACTTAAAAATTCGGAGATAAAAAAATAGATGAAGTCAATTATGTTTATGCACCCCTTGATGTACGAGTTCGGAGTACGATTCCTCTACTTTGACGGCTTGAAAATTTTGAAACCTATAATCGGCGAAGAAAAAGAAGTTTTTGAACCGGCCTGCGGTTACGGAAGAATTAAACGGTTCATTTCAAGTACCTGTAAATATTCCGGTATCGATTTGAATGAACGATTCGTTAATTACGCCCGGAGACGAAACCGGGATATCCGGATGGGAAATATCCTTGATAGTAAAAATTACAAAGAGAGCGATGTGATTATACTGTCCGATATCCTTCACCACCTATCCCGCGAAGATATCCGCACCCTTTTTTCGATTGCGGTTCGATTCGCCCGGGAAAAAATCGTGATTGTCGAACCGGAATTTGTCACTTATGCAGCTAAAAAAAATACCCTATCGAGAGCTTTAGGGAAATTCATGGCTGTGATGGATTATGACGGGATCAATGAAATAGAAAAGTGGCTTTCCGACGAAGAGTATAAATCCCTTTTTTACGATTTGAAAGAGTCCAACAATATCGAGAAATTTGAAATAAAAAAATTCCGACGGCACTATTTTGTCGAGATGTTCATGAATGAAAACAGGTAAAACAGACGTCTCTATTATTATCCCGGCCCGAAATGAAGCCGGGAATATTGCCGCGTGCCTGAAAGCGGTATTGAACCAGAAGACGAATCTTACCTTTGAAATAATCGTAATCGATTCCGGCTCCAGCGACGGCACAGTGGAGATTGTGAGACAATTTCCCGCGGTAAAACTGCTTCCAATCAAACCCGAAGAATTCGGACACGGCAAAACCCGGAACCTGGGCGCCGGACATTCGAAGGGAGACTATATCGTATTTTTGAACGCCGATGCCATACCGGCGGATCAAAACTGGCTGCATCCGCTCATCCGGAATTTGAAAGATGATAAAAAAAAAGAAACGGCCGGCGTCTACAGTCGTCATATTCCCAGAATAGGTTGTCATCTATATATGGCGCGGGATATTTTAACATCGATGCCGGCTCGCGGATTTGTTAAGGACAGGAGCGGGCATTTTGATTTTATGATTTTTTCCACCGTCAGTTGTGCGGTTCGCCGGGAAATATGGCAGCGATTTCCCTTCGCGGACCCGATCGTTATCGCCGAGGACCAGGATTGGGCAAAGAGAGTTTTAGCTGAGGGGTTCAAGATTGTGTATGAGCCTGGCTCCCGGGTGTATCACTCTCATAACTTCTCCCTTAACGAGCTGTTTGTGATCAAACGCAGAATAGGCGGGACCGAGCATAAATTTAAAAACAAATTTTGCGCCGCGACAGCGGGACTTGTGTTAATAATAGGCGGGATCATTATTAAAACAGCCGGGGATATTTTTTTTATATTATTTAGAAGTAGGCGCTGCGGTGAGATGGAATACACGGAAGAGATGACGTTTTTGCAAAAACTAAAACAAATCCCCATGGCTGCCGCGGCCAGGGTGGTGAGTTTTGCCGGCCGGTATTGCGGCTGGACCCTGGATAAAAATGAGTAAAATCGATATATTAAAAAGTCTTGCGCCCGGTTTCCTGCCCCTGATTATTTTCATTGCGGCAGATTCCATCTGGGGTACAAAAATCGGTTTGATTGCTGCCATTGTTGTCGGGATATTTGAAATTATCATTTCCTACATTAAAGAGAAAATCATCGATAAATTTGTTTTATTGGATATCGGTTTAATCGTGCTTCTCGGTATGATATCGATTCTTCTCGATAATCCCATTTTCTTTAAACTGAAACCCGCGCTGATCGAGTTAATCTTTTGTATTATTCTGGCTGTCTCTCTGTTTTCACCGGTCAATGTGATGATGCAAATATCGAAACGTTATATGAAAAACATCGAATTCGGGGAAGCGCAGATTCGGCAGTTAAATAAAAGCCTGAAAGTGTTATTTTATATATTCCTGGTTCATACCGGAATGATCGTATATTCCGCTTTTTTTATGTCCAAAGGGGCCTGGGCCTTTATTAGCGGCGGTCTCTTTTATATTATTTTCGCTGTTTATTTTGCCCTTGAATTTATAAAAAACAGGACGAAGCGGAAAAAGATGATGGCTAAATACAAAGATGAGGAGTGGTTTGATATCGTGGACAGCGAAGGCAAGGTGACGGGAAAGGCGCCCAGGAGTCTCTGTCATTCCGGTCCCGGTATGATGCATCCGGTAGTACATTTACATATTGCGGATGAACGAAACAGGTTGTACCTTCAAAAAAGAGCCATGACAAAAGAAATTCAGCCCGGCAAGTGGGATACGGCTGTCGGCGGTCATGTGGCCAGCGGGGAGGAAATCGCTGCCGCTTTGAAACGGGAAACTGTAGAAGAATTGGGATTATGTGAAATGACCGCTGCTCCCGTGGCCCGGTATTCCTGGGAAACCGAAGTCGAGTCGGAACTCGTTTACATGTTTTTCAGTAGATATAACAAGATGATAATCATACCCAATAAAGATGAGATCGAAGAGGGCAAATTCTGGAAAATCAAAAAGATAAAAGAGAATCTCGGCAAAGGGATTTTTACCCCCAATTTTGAATTTGAGTTCGACATCCTTCTAAAACAGGTTTTTAAATAGTCCTGAAAGAATAAACATCTTAGAAATCAAAATTTGAATTGCTGTATTAAAAAGAGATCGGCTAACATAACGCATTCACACTGTTGACATCCGGCGATATTTTCTTTACAATGAATCCTGTCTGAATAGTATTCGGTTCATGTAAGTTATTAAAAAAAAGGAGGCAAATTTGAAAGTAAAAAAATTATTGATTTTTGTCACTATTTTGCTGGGTGTGTTCTTATTCAATAACACCGGCGTGTTGGATGCGGAGAAATGCGATGGTTGCGACCCGACCCTGGCGGAAGTACGGGCAGATGCCTGTACCGTCATTATGGTCGGAAAAAAAGCCTCGGTCGACGGTTCGGTCATATCGACTCATACCTGCGACTGCGGTCTCTGCGACTGGACCTGGCGCTGCGTGCCGCCGGCAGATCATAAACCGGGCGCGAAACGCAAAATCTATCACTATAACCAATTCAAGACCAAACCGCCGGAACAGGGTTTGAGATGGGACAACTTCGAGGATGGCTATACCGGCCTTGAGATTCCCCAGGTTCCCCACAACTACGGCTATTTACATGGTATGTTCGGCTATATGAATGACAACCAGGTGGCAATCGGCGAATCTACTGTCGGCAACCGCGATAAAATGGAGAATAATACACCAACTCCGAAATTCGATATTACCATGCTGACCTTCATCGCCATGGAAAGGTCTAAAACCGCCAGGGAAGCCATAAAAATTATGGGCGATTTGGCCGTGAAATACGGCTATGGTTTTACCGATTCCGGGGAAATGCTGTCCGTATCCGATCCCAACGAAATCTGGATTTTCGAGGTGTTGCCCGTGGGCCCCTTGTGGACGCCTGATAGTGGAGAACCGGGAGCAGTATGGTGCGCTCAAAGGGTGCCCGATGACCATGTGAGCGTATGTCCCAACGAGTCCAGGATCGGCGAAATCAACCTGAAGAACAAGGACTACTTCATGGCATCGGAGAATGTGATGTCCTATGCCGTTAAAAAAGGTTACTACGATCCCAAGAGTGGGAAATCCTTTAACTGGAAAAAAGCTTATAATCCCGAAAACTACAGCGCGGCCAATTCCGCTGGATCGCGTGTGCGGATGTGGCGGTTCTTCGATTTAGTGGCGCCCTCTAAAAAGTTTAGTCCGAAGACGCTTAACCAGGATTTTCCTTTTTCGGTTAAACCGGAGAAGAAACTTTCGGTTTACGATGTAATTAAAATGACCCGGGATAAATGCGACGGCACCCTATATGATCCGGCCAGAGGTTTGCAGGGCGGCCCCTTCGGCAATCCCAACCGTTTACCATATGGCTTTACCTATAATAAGAGAAAATACAATACCCCACGGATAATTGCTGTCAACCGGGCCGAGTACGTGGCCGTTACCCAATGCCGGGGCGATTACCCCAACCCCATCGGGGGAATTATCTGGCTGGCTTTCGGGTCCCAGGATACCTCCTGTTACATGCCTTTGTATCAAGGAATTACCCGTATTCCCGCCTCTTTCAAATTCGGAGACCACTGGAAATTCGACCGGAAATCGGCACGATGGGCCTTTGATTATGTGGATTATCATACCCAGGTATATTATAGCCTGGCGATTAAACATATCAGGAAAGCCCAGGAAAAGTGGGAAGGAAAGGCCATGGAGAAAATTCCTGTTATCGATAAACATGCATTGAAGCTTTACAAGAAAGACCCGGTAAAAGCACGTGAGTACCTGACCGATTATTGCTGCAATAACGCAAACCTGGTTATCGATACCTGGTGGGATTTAGGCGACGAATTATTGGTGCGCTATAATAAACTCTGGCATTATAATATTGAAGAGAGAAAGAGAGAAGCCATTAAGTATCCCGACTGGTGGTTAAAGGAGCTTATCCGGTATAATAACCTGAAACCACAGCCGGAAAAAAAGAAAAAATAAATTACATGGAGGTTGACAAATAAATGAAACATTATATTAAATGGTTAGTAACGTGTGTTTGCCTGTGGGGAGTTGTTTTTGTATTTCCCTCGGCGGGCCTGGCGCAAAACCAGGTGCCCAAGGCGCAGCTCCCCGTGCTGACGACTTCGGCGGGTCAGAGTCCCGATGTGAATACGGTTAACGTCATTATGGAAGAGGCGGGTGTAAAATACGATTACTGCGATGTGCCCACTGTCGCGATGTTAAAGGCCGGAGTCGGGCTTGGCGGAAAAACCTCGGGCGAAGGCTTTCATGTGGAAATTCATTCCGATTTAGTAAAATATCCCAAAGGTACACCCTATAAGTCTATTATCTTCGCCATCGGCGCCAGCTTGAAAGGCATGGGCGCTTCCGGCCTGACCATAGAAGATGAATTGAAACGGCTGAAAGAGGTGATCGATTATTGTAAAGCCAATAAAATCTTTATTATAGCCGCTCACTTAGGAGGCGTCTCAAAACGGGGTGCACCCGGAGGCGATAATGAACGAATGATCGATGGGGTCGCACCTTTTTCGGATTACCTGGTAGCCGTGGAAGACAGCAACAAAGACGGGCGTTTTACAAAGATTGTCGCTGAGAAAAAGATCCCCTATACTGAGATCAAGTATGCCTTGAGCCTGGTTGGAATCCTGGAAAAAGTATTCGAATAGATAATACTTCTAATAATAAATTTTTGAGCATGCGGCGCATGCAACCATTTGGCCCCTAAACGCTTCCCCACGCATGTGGGGCTTTTTACAAAAAGGTGGGTGGTCGCCGAAGGCATTTTGTGGAGTGAATGATATGACATTGCAAATTGGAATTATTTTAGTCGTAATGGCAGTTGCCTATGCCCTGGCTCAATGGAAAACACTGTCTGTTGAGTTTTGCTTGCTTTCTTCTGCTGTTGCCGGCGGATTGACAGGTGCATTTTTTAATGCGCCGCCAATCACACAATTGGCCAGACATTTAGTGGAAGGCACCTTTACCTACTTAGATGTTATCCTGGTATTTACAACCGCCACTATTTTTATGACAATAGTATCCGAATCCGGCGGCGTCAACTACGTAGTCAGGGGCATCATAAAATATTTTTATAACCTGCGCATCATCGTTTTGTTTCTTTTGATGTTTATCATCTTGATACCCGGCGCCCTGACAGGAGCCGGCAGTGTGTCTGTGCTGACGGTAGGAGCACCGGTTGCCCTGGCCCTGGGATACCTGGGCATACCCAAAAAAAAAGTGGCTGCTATTCTTTTTATTGTTGCCGGGTTAAGCGCGGCGGCGCCGCCGGTGAATATCTGGGCCATGATCGTATCGGCCGGAACAGCAATTCCTTATGTGGGCTTTGAGCTTCCTTTAGGCATACCCGTACTACTATTAGGAACCTTTACCGTGCTTCTCCTCGGCTGGAAAAGAGAAAAAAAGATGAGCATCGAGGATGTTTTAAAGGATATGCCGCAGGTGCCCGAAAAAATGTGTTGGTGGCGTGTGCTGCTGCCTTTCCTTACTTTTTTCGGACTTGTTGTAGCCTACCGTATCTGGCCTTTTGATATACCGATATTAGGATTACCCTTAGAATTTGCCATTGCGGCAGTTGTCGCGTTTGTTGTAAGTCCGAAAAAAATCAACATCCTGGTATTATCTAGAGTTACGGTAAAACGCCTGCTGCCTCTCCTGGCCACCATGGCGATTGTGGGTTCTCTCCAACAGGTGATGACTGCCACCGGTGTACGCGGGCTGCTGTCCTATGCGGTTATCAGCATCCCGGTGGTGTTACTTTTTATCCTGTTGGTGTTTATTATCCCGATTTCCGAAGGGGTGCTGACCTATGGCGGCGCTGCCATCGTCGGCATTCCTTTGATCTGGTTCCTGGATTCCATCGGCCTGCATGCTACCGTTGCCATTGCCGGGCTCAGCCTGCTCTGGCCGCTTGGAGACGGGCTGCCGCCAACAGCCCTGATCGGCAGGCTGAGTGTGATGGTTTCCGAGTACAAAGGCTCATACTGGTCGTTCTTAAAAGCCACCTGGCTGCCCTGGATCGTTATCACCCTGGTTGGAATCCTGATGGTCATATTCAGTGCCAGACTGGAGTTCCTGGTAAAATGGAGTATGTAAGCGGAGGTTTTAAATGCCGATAATTATGATTTTTTATTATGTGATCTGTGTTTTTTTAGCGGGAATGCTCATCTGGAATTTCATCCGTGAGAAGCAAAATAAAGAGGATATGCTGTTGTACCTGATTGTCCTGATTCCGGTTGTGCTCAGGATTTTTCGGATTCGATAGGAGCAAGGGAGGTGCACCATGTCACGTGAATGGATTTTAAAGTCGATATATATTGTTATTATAATGTTTGTAATAATCGTTTCGGGTATTCAATTTTATAATCACCGGCATTATGATGTTCCGATTCCTGCCGGACCGGGTGTTACCGGGGTCGTCAAATTGAGCGACTATAATAAAAATTTAAAAGGCACCATTGCCGATACCAATGTGTTTTTTATGGAAGGAAAAGAGGCAGGCGGCAAGGTATTGATCTTTGCCAACACCCATTCCAATGAACCGGCAGCCATCCTGACCGCCCTGATTTTTATCGAGAATGCGGTTGTCAATAAAGGAACACTGATTATTATTCCCCAGTTTAACAACAGCGGCGGCCGCAATACCAAGCCCGGGGACGGTTATCCGCTGTACTTTGAGATTCCCACTGAGTGGGGTGCGAAAAAGTTCAGGATGGGAAACCGCAACGCGTCTCCCTTAGATCAGTGGCCGGACCCCGATGTTTATGTCCACTACCCGGATAGACAATTGCTGTCGTACCTTGATGTACGAAACACCAACCGCACCTGGCCCGGCAGGGCAAAGGGCCCCTTGATGGAGCGTGTTACCTATGCCGCAATGGAACTTATGAAACGGGAGAAAGTCGATATCGCGGTGGATATCCACGGCGCGGAGACCATGTTCCCGGTCACCAATTGTATTGTTGTCCCGGAAAAGGCCATGCGTATTGCTACCATGACATCCTTAATGGTGAAAGCTATGGAAGGTTTTGAGAATCATGTGGAGCCATCCCCTAAAGGTTTCAGGGGACTTTCTCACCGGGAGATCGGGGATTTTTCCGATACCATGCCCTTTTTATTGGAAGCCCCGCTGCCCTTCTTAGATCAGCCCACCGGTCCCAAAACAGTGGATTTACTATTAAAGGGCAAAGATCCCTTTTTATTAAGCCTGTCAAAGCAGAAGAAGCTTTTTGTTCCTTATGATGAATCCGGCTGGCCCATGGAAAAACGGGTCGGTCAGCACTGTTCCGTTATCCTGGAAATACTGCGGCAATTTTCCCGGAGAGCTTCGGACCGGGCTGTAGCAGTCGGTAATGTGCCCCGCTATGCCGAGGTTGTGAAAAACGGCGTCGGTTTTTATTACCACGACCCGGAAAAAGCCAAAAAAGAAAATATTTATTATAATTAGGCAGGGACGCCACAGGTAAGAGTGTTTTAAAGCAGTGTTATTACTATTAATTTTATCTGTGGTTGTTTACGGTAGTTACCTGCTTTTTGAGAGTATTACTCTGAATCGCAGTATAAAAGCTATTCCCCTCCGGATATGTGTGACCGGCACGCGGGGTAAATCGAGCGTGGTGAGAATGTTGGCCGCCATTCTCAGGGAAGATGGAAAAAGAGTGCTCGCAAAAACAACCGGTTCCCGGGCCGCTTTTATTCTGCCCGACGGTAAGGAGGTTGCTGTCCGCAGGCGCGGTTTAACATCGATTATCGAGCAGAAAAACCTGGTAAAAAAAGCGGCCGATCTTGATGTGGATTGCCTGGTTGCCGAAATCATGAGCATCCACCCGGAAAATCATTTTATCGAATCACGGAAAATATTAAAACCGGACATAGTGGTGCTTACCAATGTGCGTCTTGACCATACCGATATCATGGGCGAAAATGAAGACGACATTGCCGCCGTTTTTGCATTAGACATTACGAAAAAGTCGACCGTCTTTATCCCGGAAAAGGAAAACAGACCGGTTTTTTCAACTGCGGTAAAAAATGCCGGGGGGGAGTTGATCTGCGTTAGGGATGGGGAATCTGTTCCCCTGGAACCGGTGACAAAAAAACGGCTGTTCACCGGAAATTTAGAACTGGTACATGCTGTAAGCAAACATCTGCAGATAAACCGGGATCATATTATAAAGGGATTAAAAAATGTAAAACATGATATCGGGGAGTTCAAGGTCTGGAAAAACCTATCGAAAGAAACAAAAAAAACCTTATTCCTTGCCAACGGCTTTGCCGCCAATGACCCGGAATCCACTTTTGCACTCATTTCAGAGATAAACCGGGTTTTTCCCTTTGTATCAGGCAAATTGACCGGATTATTAAGCCTTCGCGCCGACCGGGCCGACCGCACCCTGCAGTGGATAGATGCGTTAAAAAAGGGCGGGATCGCTCATTTTGACAGGTTATTTGTAACCGGAACCCACGCGAGAATTGTCGGTAGAAAATTAAAAAATCATCCCGTTCTTATTCTGAAACACAAAGAACCGGAAAAAATCATGGAAGAAATTATGGCTAATCTCCCCGGTTGTAAGGGGATCGAAAATGAATGTGTGATATTCGGTTTTGGAAATATACAGGGAACCGGGACGAAGCTCATTAATTATTGGAACAAAATCGGAGAAGAATATGGGTGTTGAAATCACCTTTTTAGGTTTGTTGATCGCATTACTCTTCATTGGCCTGACCGGGTATTATCCCGGGGGTATCATTGTGCCCGCCTACTTAGTTCTATTTATGGATCAACCGCGGCGTATTGTCGGTACGCTGCTGGCCGCTCTTTTAACGCTGTTGTGTTACCGGTTGGCTTCCCGTTATCTGATACTCTTTGGCAGGAGGCGGTTTGTTTTTATGATTCTATTCGGGGGGCTGTGGACCTTTCTCTGGATACTGGTTTTCCCCGCGATTTTTCCGATGTCCTTTGAGTTCAGGGTTATCGGTTGGGTTATCCCCGGGTTGATCGCCAATCATTTTGAGCGGCAGGGAATTGTTGTCACCACCGCGGCATTGGTTACGGTTACGGTCATTACCTATTTCATGGGAAGATTTCTCTCCATGATATTGTAGATACTATGATAAAAATTCATCTAAAAACTTCTTGATCTCTGTGCCCCGCAAAAAATTGGTAATATTTTAGTCCAGGCCAGGGGACTAACTATTACTTCAGGTTAAACAATTCACGCTTCTCCAGGGTCACGTTTATTATTTTACCTTCTCGATCAATGTCTACCTCAAGGGCATTGCCATCTCCCAGAAACAAATTCGGTTGGAAAAAATAACTGCAATACTGCTCTAATGTAAATGGGCAAAGATTTTTTCTATTTATTGCCACAATCTTATCGCCTATTTTGATACCGGCCTCCGAGGCGGAAGAGTTTTCATATAAATAGTTAACATACAGGTATTGGCCTTCTTTATGATACCTGAACCCAAACCCGAAGGAATAAATTCCAATCTGCGGGCCGTAATCCGGCGGCGCTGTCACCAGGATGTGCTTATCTACCCAATTTAATGTAAACACAGAATTTCTAAATAATGCGGTACCTACTCTGGCTGCGATATTTTTCACAAAATCGACGGTAGCGACATTCGGTTTCCACTCACCAATCTTCATATCCTTTGTTTTTATAGTATAAGCGGTTCCCACATTCGTTCCCAGGGCTCCACCGGATACTTCACCATACCGTTTTATATAGGAAACGTCCGGATTTGATTTTCGGAGAGTCTCCCATTGCTTTATACTACCGGTAAGCCCACCGGTAGAACCTGAATCCACTCTAAAGGTCATCTCCCTATGCCCGGCTATTGCAACCTTGATAACCGGGATGCGTTGAATATTGGGATTGAAAGGTATCTTATAGGTATTTTTCGAATTAGTTCCCAGGTTCCGATCGTCCGTAATGACCATTTTCTGCTCTGGAAAGTCGATTTGCCATATAGGCGCCAATCGAATTAAATTCATACCGATCACTCCATCGGCGGCATAACATTTTAGCTCCGGTGTTTCCACCAGGTCAAGGATTGCCGCCGCAGTATTGGAAAAATGGAGACCTCCGATTTCAATATCTTTAATTTTAACAAATTGGAGCTTGCGGCGTCTCTGGGTGGCATCGGAGATACCGCTTTCTGCTTTCGTCTTGAGCCCGAACTCAACAGCGATTTCACTGGAAATTACATTGAAGGATGCACCGGTATCGAAAATAAATCGATAGGTTTTATTGGCTCCGTTGATTTTAACCGGAATAAAAAACAATCCCCTGCAGAACGTACAATCGACCTCACTTTTAAAATTTTGTTTTTCAAAGGTGCCGCTCAAGAAAAGCGGACCCATTCTAACGATGGTGCATCCGCAGATGAAGAAAACGGTTGCCAATAGTGCGGATAACATAATCACCGACACTCTTTTGCTCTTAAAATATCGTTTAATACTCCGGTATAACATGATGCATCCTTATTTAAATGATATTAACTTCAACCTGGACG
>JAGLQA010000719.1 GCA_023137075.1 Candidatus Aminicenantota bacterium | reverse complement strand
TTTATTAGAAGGAGATAAAGTTATCCTTTGGAGGTTTGAAAAGTTTTATCCTTCATCATAACGCTCCCTAAGATGAAGAATTTTATACTTCCGGTTTTCATAGATAACCGGGAATTTCGTGGGCGTCTCCTGGTAAAGGACAGCATAGGCGAACCCATATTTTTTGCGGAGTTCTAATATTACGGAATCGCGGATTTTTTTGTAATTCCCATTCAATTCCTCCCGGGCATAATGGCCCACGAACCCGGGAACCCCGTAACAATCAAAAATCCGCTGCCGCCATTCGACCATGGCCCGGTCCTGGAAGGGAAACGACCGCCAATCCACCACCAGGGCACGCCGGGCCACAAGACGGAACTTACCAAAAACAGGGGGCGTCAAAAAAATCGCATCCTCCGGAGTGTTGCCGCGGGCGAATCGCGCAGCTTCAACCTCAAGAGTCCGTAAATCCGCATACCTGAGTTCCGGCATGATTCCCTTAATCGCTGCGACTGTTTTACCGGGAAGTATGTTATTAAGGGGAGTATAATAAATAATGGATAGCAAAATCATCATCCCAACTACCACAATTACCACCGCATATACAAATCCCGGTTTTATTTTGTGTATCAGGGTGAGTGCCCGGTTCCCCTTCTCCCTTAGAAAACGGGCCATAGCTCCTGCGATCATAATCAATCCCAACCATTTGACAATAAATAATAACCGGAAGGGACGGGCAAACGCCATCAGGCGAAGTGGGATAATCTCCACGAATATATAACCGCAAATACAAAAGAATAGAATTACGATAGTAATGAAAGGAAAGGTAACCTCTTGCCGGTTCGACATGAACCAGGCCAACCCTGCTGCCAATAAAAAAATAACCGCTGCCGCATAGTCTCCGCCGCGAAAAAAAGAGGGCACACTGTGATGGGGATGACGCAAGAAGGTTTCGATGGCCATAAATTGACGGGTATCGATATGGTCCAACGCTAAGTAAGGGAGCAGCGGCAGCGCCACAAATATTAAAAAAATAACTACCGCACCTGCTAATTTTAAAATACCTGGCTGTAAAGGTGTTTTCTTATTTAAAATTACGCGGACATATAGAAGCAAAAAAGCCAGGACCCCGCACTCGGCGCCGAAGGTGGGGTGAATCAACAGGGCAATACCTGCGCAAAATGCCAGTAGATAAGGACGCCGGCGGATCGCTGCCCAAAAAGAAGCAAAGATAAAGGGCACAGCCAGGCTGCCGCTGAGCAGTTGCCGCACATAAATATGCGGCCAATATCCCAATGCAAAAGTCTTAACCGTCATCACCAGGAGAGCAGCCAGGAGTCCGGCCAAAATCGATCCTCTAAAAATATCCCTGGCAAAAAAAAACGTGATGAGTACGACAGCAGCATTTATCAACAGGGTCAGCAAAAAAGCGATAAGAGGAAGGGAATCTTCGTTCGCGATAAATGCCGTAAACTTTGCATACAGGTACCTGGGGCCGAATTCCGAGGCCCGGTTGGTATAAAAATCATTGGGCAAATAATTGCTGTCCATGACCCGGTAAAGGATGGGAAATTCAGCGATCTGGTTTTCCCTGCCAAAGCCCCGGTAGTTTAAAAAAGTGGAGACAGCAGCCAAAAAGACCAGTAAAATCACCAGGCTTCCGTCAACCTTCATTTTGTAAAAATTCAAGTACTTCATCGACCAATCTCGCGGCTGCTCCCGGTGAACCCATGGCTGCCTGCAATTCCTTACCCAGGGGTTTGAAGGGTTTTTTTAAAAATTCCAACAACCGGTCCACGACTATCTCCGGTGTTATCCTGCCGACTACTTCCGGTACAATCTCCCGCTTCTCCTTACGATTGGGATAGGCCACATACTTTACCTTGCGCCAGAATAACCACAACAGGAACAACTTGATATACTTTCCAATTAAAGGAATACGATGCAAATGACCGGCAAGACCGGGCATGGGATAACTCTCGGCCTGCTGGAACGGAAGTAAAACCAGCATGGGTACCCCTAAGACCGCCAGCTCAGCCGTATTCGTGCCGGGGATGGTTATAACCATATCCGCCCGGGACATTACCGTTTCCGGTCCGCAAATTTTTATCTCGATCCCCTGGGGCGAAATCAGGGCGCCGGTCGCTTCATTCAGTTCCCCGCTGTCACTTGCTAAAACCCGCCCTTCCTCATTCGCAGCGGCTTCTTTTAATATATCCATTGTGATGTATTCTGCCCTGGCAGCTAGCCAGTTCACACTCTTAAACGTTGATTTTAGCGAAGGTTCAACCAGCCGGGCCAGTTGCAAGAAAAAAGGAAGCAACTGCCGCACCTGGTAGAAGCGACTGCCCGGGAAGAGGCCGATAGTAAGCGAACCGGGTTCAGGGGCGGCACGCCGTGGGCAGCGCAGCCGCGCCGCATCGACCATCAAATTTCCTACCTCCATGATGTTGTTTCCCCACTTCCGGCTAACCGGGCCTTTATTCTCAGTGGAAAGAAAAATTCGTTCGTACCGGGATGGCAGGAACGGGATATCTTCTCCGTAAAACAATAAGGGGTAACGCAACCGGGAGGCCAACCGCTTCGACAGGAAGGGTTCGCCGCCGAAATGGAACACAAACCCGGGAACATCCCGCAAAAATCCGCCGGGAAGCTCCCCGCGGTAAATCAAACGGGATGTTTCTTTAACAGAAGAGACCGCATCGATCTCCGCCAGGGACTTCAATACTTCTACCTCTGTTCCCGAGCGAAAAACGCTGGGCAGCATTGCTGCGCAAACCCTGAAATGAGGGGCCTTTTTTTTCAAGGCCTCGGCAAAGGGATAGAGCCAGGAGGAGATTTCACCCGGACCATTCACCGTTACGATGACCTGGCGTACCCGGCTCTTTTTATCGGTCATACCTGATGCCACCCCACTCCACTCTTTTTTTTAACCGGGTAGACAGCAGCGTGAGCAAGCCGAGCGCGATGACAGCAAGTTCATAAATAAAAATCAGGGGCAGCAAAGAGAAACGCCGGGCACTCAAAACCGCGTAACCGGCAAAACCGACTCCTGCAAGATAACGGAAACCCGACAACATCAAAATGTCCAGGTTCATTTGATCGGTAGCTATGGTTACCGCGGTCAGTACCGATAAAATAATAAAGGAGACCAACCAGAGGCCAAGCAGCAGGGAAAGCAAGGAAAAACCGCCGGAACTCACCCGCTTCGTCCGTTGAATTAACTCCCGCCAATTATGTGCAGCCCGCACCGTAACCGGTTCCGATTTACTGAAAAAAACGGGGAAACCATGACGCCGCAGGGCACGATAAAACAATAAATCCTCGGTCAGGGCAAAACCCAGGGTTTTGAACCCGCCGGTCTTTTCATAAACCTCCTTCCTGAAAGCAAAATTCCCGAAAAAAATACCACCCTTAAATCCCAACCGGTTAAGCAAACGACAGAGCGAAAAATAACATATGGCATCGACGGACTGCAGCTTTTCAGGCCACTTCTTCTCGCCCTTGAACGTTATCATTCCGGCTGTTCCGCGCATCCGGGAAGCACGCAGGGGACCAGCCATATTTTGGATCCAATCCGCGGGGACGACAGCATCGGCATCGGTCACCAGGATGACCTCACCACAGGCCTGGCGAAAACCCTCGTCTAAAGCAACCTGCCTGGCTGTCAGTCCATGGTTTTCATATGAATCTATCGAAATAATCTTCAGGTTAGCCAATCCTATGCTGCGGGCCGCCGCCGCCGTGTTATCCCGGCTGCGGTCGTCTATTAGGATTATTTCGATCTTTTCCGGTTTAAAGCCCCGGTCTGCTGCAATCGATTCCAGGCATTCGCGAATCGTTTCCTCCGCATTATGAGCCGTAATAACAATAGATATTTCGGGTTTTTGTCTCATATTTATAATCTATAATATGTATTGACATAGGACACAAATTTGCGATAAGTCTCGATAGAACAGCCGTATACCCGGTTAACCATGGGGGCGGAATCTTTGAGCACGATCCGGAACAGGCTGGTGGGCCGTTCCGCAAAAAACTCTTCTTTACCGATCTGCCTATCCCTGGCTTTAGCCAGCAGCTTTGTCATCCAGCCACCATCAGCCGGTTCCAGCACGATGCCGTGCATACCGGGCACTCCTCTTTTTTCCAATTCATCTAAGTAGCGCAGCAGCAAGCGCGAGAAGCCGTGCTGAAAAGCGCCTTCACGAAGAATATTGGAATGATAATGAGCCGGAAAGCGCTCAAATGGAATGGGCGGCATCTCCCGCCAACTTTCAAATATGCCCCAACGCAGGTAACGGTAGGTTATTTTGCGGCGGTAGCGAAAGGTCAGCGCCCGTCCCAGGACTTTAAGGAATATGGCAGGGAGAATTTTTTTCTTCATGGCCCTTTCAAAATGCTTGTAATCGGCGCTGCCCAACAGGTAGCCGACAATTTTGCCATCCATCTCTGCGATAAAGCAGAGACCGGGTTCATACTCTAAATAATAGTTGGTCCAGTAATCGGCAAACAACTCCCTATCTTCGAAGAAGAGATCACACCCCCGGTTGCGAAAGGCTGTCCTGCAGCAGATTTCCCGGACAGCCGGGCGATCTTCTTCCCGGTAATGACGAATCGTCAACTTAGATTTCCCTCTGCTGTTGCCGGTGCTGTTTCCCATTACTTTTTATATCACAATACTATTTCGCGAATTGTTTGTTTATTTAACCTTGATTGTCACGCCGAGAACACCGCCGATACCAGCCCAATCACCGATGGCTGTAACATTAAGTCTCAGGCATACTGCAAATTTTTTATTCAGGTAGTATCTTCCCCCGACAAAAGGTGTTAAATACAGACCGGAAGAACCCACGTCCCCCCAATCGTCACCTGCAAAATCCCAAGACCAGGAGTAAATTGAGAACCCAAGACTTGCACCGGCAAAGAGATCTAATTTTTCTACAGCAATTTTAGTGAAATGGTAGTAGGCATCTACTGAGGGCGTAATAAGGCTCTCCGATATTTTAACACCCAAAACTTTTTCACTCCAGTATGCAAACATGATGGAGCCACCGATACCGATATTCTCTGTCAAAGCAATTTCAAGGCTCGCTCCAAAATTTGGCGCATAGGTATAAAGAGCTACTTGCGGAGTTATGAATACACTCCCTTTACTAAATTCTTTTTCTCCGCTAAAACCGTATAAAGAAAACAAACACAAAACAAGTAACCCGATAATCAACTTTTTTTTCATCATTTTTCTCCTTTTTAATTATTAAAATTTCACAGCAATTTCTTTTCATTATATAAAACGCAAGATGGTAACACAAAGCGATTGTTCCGTCAATAATAAAAAACAGGAATTCCCCTATTTTTATTACTCGCCAATAGATATTACGTTGCAGATTCATTTTTCCGTCAAAAATTATTTTTCGGAATCTATTTGAGCAGAATATTTTTTATTGATATACAAATTCTTGTGGGGTGTTTTCTTATAAATCCTGTTCAATTTCGATCCCTCTATACGACTATGTGTGAAAATATTGTTTTTTTGGGAAGAATTTTTTCCTGAAACGAGCATCGCCTGTTGACATCCCGGGTTGCGGGCGCCACCCACACTCATGTTTATGCCAACATTGGAAATGAATTTCGGTTTTTTCCGGCGGATCAATTCAACTACATCATAATCCGCAAATTTATTCCCGCTGATCCGGTTATAGGTGCGCATCCCCCCGTTCCTGATAGAATACCAGAAGTAGTGCAAATCGGGCCTGAATAGATTGAATTGAATATCCCCGTCGTAAACCGGGTCCGAAATCTTTGTGTTCTCCAAAACAAAGCGAATCCGGGCCAACTGGCCGCGGTTGGATTGAAATACCATGGAACAAAGGAAAAAGAAAGGTACCAGGACAAAAAGAAGTAGGGCTGCGATCTTCCGTTTACTCAAACATTGGAATTTAAAAAAAAGGAGTTTCGCGAAATAGGCGGCGGTTATGCTTAACAGGGAAAGGGGAAGTAAAAAATACTGCCTATAGGGATGTTTCATAAAAAAAACGGAAAGAAAAAGAAATAGCGCCAGCCCGGCAATCAACCGTAATTCCCGGTTTTTATTTTTCCCGGAGAGAAAAAGAATAACAGCCCCTGAAGAGAATATCCAGAAAACAGGATTTTGTACTAAGGTGTTCAATAATATAGAAGCAGGGAAAAAAGATTTGATGTGCCGCAAATGGAACAGCCAGTTTGTCAAGAGGTAATCGGAAAAGGAGTGGCTAACTAACAAGTACCCGGCAAAGAGCAGGAGCGGGAGAGAGAAATAGAAAGCAAAAAGGGCCACTGCTTTCCAGGTAATCTCTCTTTTTATAAGCCGAAAGAGGAGAATGATTCCGAATGCGGCCACCAAAAAAATACTCTTTTGTAAAAAAAGAAATGAGAGGGAAGCACAACAGGCGGATAAGCAAATCTCCCGCCATTTTTGCCGGATAAACAAAGGTCTTCGGAAGTCCGGGGGAAAACTTGCCAGGAAAAAATAGAGGGCCAGCAGGCCGAAAAAAACCTGGGGCACATCGGGGCGAATTTCGACGCCTTTCTCCACGAACAAAACCAGGGATAACAAAAAGACCACCGCCAAAAGCGCCACCTCTTTCGAGCGCGTCGCAAGTCTTGCCAGCCGGTAGACCATTATCACGATACCACCGGTAAAAACCAGCATAAAGAGCCGCAAGATAATAATGGCCGATACGCTGTGTCCTGCCAGTTTTATAAAAGGAACCATCAAAAACCACAAGAGGGGGTGGTGACTCTGAAAAAAATCCACGTAAGGCGTATAACCCTGCTCGATATACCAGGCGCTGTGAATATGTTCAAATTCGTCATGTCCGAAAAAGCGGTTCAGGGAAATCGACAGGATCAGCAGGGAAAGAACAATAATCAGGATATAGAGCGCCTTAAAATAATTCTCATCCCGGTTTTGCCCGGTGGATTTTTCTTCTTTCACTATTTTCATTGGTTCGGCAAAATATATACCATTTTTACCGGCCAATAGCAAGGCTGGCTGCCCATAGAACAAGGATGCGTCATTAGGTGGCAGGAGTACGGGGTTGTTTTGAACAGGCTGTCCGAGAAGTCAAATATCCATAATATAAGAAAATAAGAATGCAGTTATACCAGGAATGTAGGGAACGCAGATCTGCGTTCCCTACAGTTCTCGGACAGCCTGTGAATCCTTTTTTATTAAATTTGATGGGATATTCTTCGATCTTTAACTGACCGGCGTAACCGGTCATGCTTTTTTGACCGATAAATCCAAAAAATGATCAGATTCCTTGAACTTGAATGAATTTTCCTCGTCGTTGATGACCGGGCCCAATCCTTTACCCTTCTCTGACCACGTTGAATATAATTCACCTGTCCCCACCGGGTTTTTCTAATATTTGATGAAATCCGGATTCTATGGAATCTTATTATTACCCTTTTAGTAGAATCTACTCACTTTCGCTTTTCAGTTCGTCGCCCACATTTATTTTAAATGTAAATACTCCCTCTCCATCCTTGACTTCGATTACAACGAGACGGTTTTCGTACTTAACGAAATGATCCATAATAGCAAAACTATTCCCGATTTTAATGTGTGCTGTCAGGCAATAATTACCCACGGGGACTCCTTCGAAAACAAATTGTCCCTCTTTGTCAGTTTCAACTTCCATCGCTCTTGGAAAGAAAACTGCTTTTTTAAATATTTTTTTCCGCTTCTTTTTATTTTTCATATCTGCTGTTGTAAAGGGCACCTTATTTAAATGGACCGGTATTCCTTCAAGCGGTTTTTGATTCTCTATAAGGATTCCGGTAATTCTGGCTCCTTTCACTTCTTGTTTTTCCTCGGTCGTTTGAGCCAGTAGAGAAGCTGAAAAAAGAAAAACGGTTAATAGAAGGAATGTAATTATTCGTAAATTTTTCATGATACACCTCCTTAGTAAATTCTTAATTTACCACACATTCAGAAATAATGTCAACCCCCATTGAAACCCAAACCCACCGCCTAAATTAGAACGTGTAGGGGGGTGAATTGAAAGAGTATGGTTTACCTGGTAATATTAAACATTCCATAAATTAGAAGGAGCAGCCATGCACGAAGCTATCTCGTTCAAACCGGTCGGGATTATCCGTACTCCCTTTAAAAGCAAAAAGGGTATGCCCATCCAACCCACGGGCGTAAAAGCTGCGCCGGGAGAAATCCATATCTATCCCGAATTCGCGGCGGGCATTCGCGACTTAGAGGGCTTTTCACATATCATTCTCATATATAATTTTCATAAAGTTAAAACCGCGAAACTCACGGTTATTCCTTTCTTAGACACATCGCCGCGGGGCGTTTTTGCCACCCGGGCTCCGTCCCGGCCCAATCCCATCGGCCTTTCCATCGTCGAGATCGACAGGGTAGCCGAGAATGTCATTCACATCAAAAAGATCGACGTCTTAGACGAAACTCCCCTGTTGGACATCAAACCCTTTATTCCCTCCGTGGACACGCCCAACTCACCGGT
>JAGLQA010000718.1 GCA_023137075.1 Candidatus Aminicenantota bacterium | reverse complement strand
CACATTCGGATGAAGCGGGCCGATTTTAACGGAAAACTTTTCTTCTTCTCCTTTGCGGACCCAGGCATTATCGGCATCCCAATCAATTTTGGTTTTTTTCTCATTTTTCGGCCGGTTTCTTTCCTCGTATTTCTTCCTGTATTTACGAATATACTTTAATTCTTTCGTTGGATTATAGGTGACCTTCACTCTTTTAACTGCCTCTGTCACCTCTCCAATCAACCTGAATTCGACATCAAAGGGGAGGGATTGTTTGAATTCCCGGTTTTTTAAATCCACCTCCACCGTCTCAAGGTTTCCGGCAAAGGTATTAACCGAACCGGGACCAAGTAAGACAAAAAACAATATAACTAAAACGCATTTATACTCCCTAACGCAAGCCTTTTTCACTTTTGCCTCCATTACGTGTTTCATCTCTACTATCTATAAAAACTTCTTAAAGGATCTTGTGCCTTTAAAAAATGTTTTTAACATATCCGTAAAAAAAAGTCAACCTACGCTCCTCCGCTCCTCAGCAAACAATTCTAAACCGGGTTTGCCCTGCTCTGAATCGACAGCCTGGCCTGTGTTTACACTGCCGTGGAGTCAAAGCCGGACAGCAGCGCCCATACAGCCAGGGCGCCGTTTACACTGGTCCAATAACCGAACTTTTGATAGTACCAGACTGCCCAATGAACCTGCATATCTAAACTGCCCGGCGTTGTCGGCAGGTCGGCGTTGATCTGCGGATCGGAGATGTTTCGCGCTACCACCCATAAGGGCGGATCGTCTAACTCTTCACAGGCCAGGCCCAGTACCGCGTCTCCCATATCAACCGCGCAACCTTCCTCTTCTAAGTGGTTGGCCGATGTGCCGAACTCAAAAAAATCCGTTGTCAGGATGGGATGGAAGGGCGACATCTCGTCCTTTCCGTCTAACTTGATATCCGGATTATTGGGACAGGCTTCAATGGGAGGTTGGTCGAATTTATAGCGTTTTGTGGGTGGGGCAAAGGCAGGCTCAATCAAACGTTCCTTATATAGGACCATCAAATCTTTGGCTGCCTCAAAATATTGGGTATTGATATCCCATTCACACCTATAACTTTTCCCGTTGAAGGGCTCGTTCTTAAATTCGTCAGCCAGGCGGAACTTGGCGCCGCGGGTAACGACTACATCCCCCAGATCATGCTCAAGAAAAACGCCTCCACTGGTGCCGGTTGTGATGACAAGCCCCGGTTTGACTTCATCGATCAATTGTTTGAACATACCCTTGACCGGCAGGGTTGCCGTTCCTTCCCCGGTTTTGATGCCGTCCTGGTTTAGGTGGAGTTCCGATTTGAAACACATGACCTTCTTTGTGCCTACCTGCGTGAAAAACCAACTGCCAAGCCGGTTTGCTTTCTGAGCCGGGGCGTAAGTCCGGATTAATGCCTGGTAATGTTCATCAAAACGATGACGGTACCGGTACCATTTTTTCCGGCTGAACCCGGGCGTCAATACATCGGCCAGACCGTTATTCTCGGCCACCGTCCAGGTAATCACCAGGATGTCGGCCCGGGGCAGTGGTTCATCCGGATCGGGTACTTCCGGGAGTTCCAGGGGAACGGGTGCCAGGCCGTCGGGGAACGGCAGGTGTAACCGTCTTCTCGCTGCCATCGTCTCCGGCAGCGCTTCCAGGTCCGGTTTTAAGTCCAGGTCGCCGGGATCTATCCCGGTTGACAACAGCTCCCGCGCAATTTCCTTCCTTTTTTTTAAATCGGTCATATTTTCCTCCTTTAAGAGATTCTCCCTTAAAAGAGATTTTTACCATATAAAAACAAATTTTTCAATACTCTAATTATTTTTCTATTACCACCCGGAAACCCACCGGGAAATTAGCTGCCACGCTCATCTTCTGCTCCAACCTTCTCCTTCTTGATATATTCTAAGTGCCGGGCAAAATGGAAATATTTGCGCAGCCAAACCCGTGCCCCATCTCGCGGCGTAGAGAAATGCAAAAAAATTTTTTTTTAGTTAAAAAACCATAGAAATTTTTTTCAAAATATAGTATTAATATAAACCTGGAGGTAATATAAAATGAAAAGGCAGTTATTGTTACCAGTTATTATCATTCTTTTATTTTCCACCCAATTTTTAACCGGGGACAGCCTCAAATTATTAAAAATCGAAGAGACCGGAGAAAGAGAAAAACTTTCCTTCGATCTAAGGGATGTAGAAGCCATGGTTGCCGGTTTCGATACCGGGAACCTGACGGTTAACATCGAGTTTGCCGACATGCAGGATAAGGTGCTGGCCAGGCTCGGGAAACTTAAAAAAGGAAAAATCAAATGGGTCCACAAAGTGGAATCCAAAAAAAAAATGCTGGTCAAATTCGATAAGGCCGATTTTCCGGGAGTACTGCAAAAGATAAGGGAAAATCCGAAGCAGCCGGGTTTCCAGGTCATTCTAAGCAACTCCAAAACAAACGAAGTTTTAACAAGTTTCGAGATATCTATCGCCCCCTTCCCGGACCTGGTCCTCGCCGTGACATACCCGATAAAAGTAAAACCCGGCGAAGATTTAAAAGGAAAAATTTCCGCAACCGTTAAAAATACCGGTTCCGCTCCTGCCGGGAATTTC
>JAGLQA010000717.1 GCA_023137075.1 Candidatus Aminicenantota bacterium | reverse complement strand
AATCGGCCCGCTTCATCCGAATGTGGAATATGAATTTACCATTAAATTTTACACCGATGCCTCTCATTTATCGGAAAAGATATTTAAGATAGTTAAAGATGATCTGAGCAGAGTCTTAGAAGATAAAGGTGATACCACAATTCTGCAAAGGCTGGAAGAAACGAAAGAAAGGATTAGCCTTAAAATCAGAAAGTTGTTTAAATATGAGGAAAAAATAAGGTTTGATTTTACAAAAGAACCATACGACAAAATATTGCAAGACTTTCTTGAAATAGATGATTTAATTAACGAAAGAAAGGAAGCAAGGAAGGAATACTGTAATATAAGAAAATCGGAAATAAAAAGCTCACTGGAAAAACTACTACAAAATCCGGGAAACCTGGGATTACCTTTCAGAAACTGGTGGGAAAAACCTTTAAATCCCTGTATTAAAGGGAAAGAAAAAATAAAAATGTCGGAAGTTGCGAGAATGGTTGTAGACGATAATCCTAAAAATTCCGACATAAAAAAAGTTTTGGAAGGAAAAGCTCAGATCGCCGGCAATGGTATTTTGCCTATATCAGGTTTTGATGTAGATTCAGTAAAATTATTACTTGATTTTTTTATAAAGATCAGTGGGCAAAGTTTTCAATCTAAAAATGGTACTCCTGTTTTTAAAAATGAAACAGAAGATGTTAAAAATATAAAGGACTTAATAGCAAGCCTTAAAGATATATTGGAAAGTTATAATAAATTGGAGCAGGTTCCGGGCAACTTTGCTCAATTAACAAAGATGTTGTCAAAAGAATTAAGAAAAGTTTTAGCAGAAAATACATTCTATATTATTGATAAACCTGATATTCCTGATGAAATTGAAGAAAATCCCTATATAGCTCTCGATTTCGGAATCGGGTACGCGCCGGGTATCGAGCAAACATTTTTTTACGGAGGATTGAATTTTTACTTTCGGCCTGTTAATAAAAAAGCAAAGTCCGGGATATTTGGATTCACGGAATGGTTTTTGAAGAGGGCTAGTGTTCTTTTAGGGATGACAACGGCGGGAATAAAAAGCGATAGGAATAAAGATTTGTTTCCCGGTGGCAGTATTATCCTGGGAGCCGGTTTTCGAGTCTTCAAATTTTTGAAAGTAAACGGAGGATATCTTTTGTTTAAGCAAGTAGATAAAAATCCATTGATCGAGAAAGAATGGATAAAATTACAACGCTTTGTTGCAATATCTTTCGATATCGATATTAAACCGGTGCTGAAAAAAATCGGGAATATTTTCTAAGGAGGACAAAATGGGTAGAGCAAAAATTATTAGTATAAGCCGTAAAACTAAAATTGTTTTAAAAAAACATAATAGTAATAATTACATAAGTGATTTAATTAAAACTAAGGTCAAGGTAGAGACCGAGTATCTTTCAAGAATCGGATTAGACTTTTTACTTTTAGATGATCCCCCAATCCGTTTTGATAAGGATTTGAAAGAATTGTCTTTCTGTCCCCAAGATATAGATGGGGAGGACAAATTTGAGGTTGAATGGAAAGTCAAAAAAGTGAGACAATTTCAGTCCCCGACAATTGTTCTAATAAAGATTATGACTAAAGATATGGATAGCCCTGATGTCACGCGTTTCAGAAGGAAGAATATAACAATCGAGGTGCAAGATGAGGCGAGCTAAAAATTTTAAAATTGTAATATTAATGATCTTAATGGGCTGCCTTTTATGAATGGTTCAAGGAGGAATTAAATGCAAACCGAAAAATATGTTTTAATCATTTGATCCGGATTTCAAACAAAAGAAACCCAGCACAAAAGAGAACAAGAAATCGATATTCGATAATCTTCGGAAAGCAGCAGAGAGTGAATATTTGAAATCTAAAATTCGCGAGATAGATGAAAAAGGAAAAGGCGCAATTATTGCCGAATGGTTTAAGATCAACAAAATAGAGAAGAATTCGATCTCTAAAGGACGATGAAACAGCGTTTGTTTATATTTTTGTTACTAACCTGATTTTTGGTAATATTGTCCGGTAACCTGTGAAACGAACGGGTCCAGGTTGTACAATCCTGGAAAAAAAATACAACTTTAGTTTAAAAAAAAAAAAATCACTATACAACCAAAAATAGAACTTTTGATCGATCGATTTTCTCTTTTTTTGCTATAAACTATTAGCGCGAAGGTTTTTTATAAATTTTGAAATTTAAAAAGGAGGTTTTCATTATGCGAAAACTTAAACTGTTTTTAGTTTTACTGCTGTTAGTAAGCATGACTGTCGCGTATGCTGCTAAAAGCAATGGAGTTACTCTTGTTTCTTCGAAAGGTGACGAAACCATCTTAAAAATCACTCTTACAAAGAATGATATTAAGAGAGTGCAGACACCGAAAGGTATAGCAATCGAATTGCTGTTCCTCGATGCAGGAAAAATCATGAAGAAAGGCGCTCCCGATCTACCCACAATGGCCGCGTCTTTATTGATTCCCGATGATGCCAAAATGAAGGCAAAAATTGTTGATTCGAAATTCAAAGAATACTTCGATATCAACATTGCGCCCTCAAAAGGTAATTTAAGTAGGGAATTTGATCCGGCTGCCGTGCCTTATAAGTTTGGCAAGGAGTACAAGACCAATGCCTTTTTCCCCGGAAAATTGCTACAAAAAAGAACCCCCCATATTGTCAGGGACTTCAGGGGACAGACCATTATCTTTAACCCGGTCCAATACAACCCGGTTACCAAAACGCTTCGGGTGTATCATGAAATAACGGTAAAGGTATCTAATTCGGGAATGAAAGGCAGCAATATCCTGGTTCGCAACAAACCGCTCACCGCTTTGAGCACTGAGTTCAGGAATGTCTATTCCAGACATTTCCTCAACTTTGCTCCGGCCCTCGAAAAGTACACCCCCGTAGATGATTCTATCGGTAATTACCTGGTTATCTCCTACAGCAGCTTCATGGATGAGATGGCCGATTTCGTAACCTGGAAAGAGAGCATCGGTTACAATGTCGACTTAGTCAGTTATTCGACTATCGGTAGTTCGTCGGCATTAAAAACCTATGTAGCCAACTATTACAATTCCAACGGCCTGACCTTCTTATTGTTGGTCGGCGAC
>JAGLQA010000716.1 GCA_023137075.1 Candidatus Aminicenantota bacterium | reverse complement strand
ATAGGGGGGTGATTGCGCATTCCAGCGGCAACCACGCCCAGGCCCTGGCGTTAGCCGCAAAATTAGCAGGCATAAAGGCGGTGGTCGTGATGCCGAAAAGCTCTCCTGCCGTTAAAGTTAAGGCCACCAGGGACACCTATGGAGCGGAAGTGGTTTTTTGCAAGAACACCATCCAGGCCCGGCAGGAGACCAGCCGGGAGTTGATCGACAAGCATGGTTACACGCCGGTGCATCCCTTTGATAATGACCATATCATTTGCGGCGCCGGAACCGCTGCCCTCGAATTACTGCGTGATACCGGTCCTCTAGACATGATTTTCGCCCCGGTGGGAGGCGGTGGCCTGCTGAGCGGCACCGCTGTCGCGGCCAGGGGATTCGATCCCGGAATTAAGGTCTATGCCGGGGAACCGGAACAGGTGGACGACGCGTTTCGTTCACTCAAGGCCGGGAAAATCCTGACTAATGAGACCATCAATTCTATTGCCGACGGCCTGTTGACCAATTTATGCGAGCGCACCTTCTCCATTATCAGGAAGAATGTGGAGCGTATTATTACGGTATCGGAAGAGGAGATTTTACAGGCCATGCGCTTTCTCTGGGAACGGATGAAGTTGGTGGTAGAACCATCCGGAGCCGTGTCCTTAGCGGCTGTGCTGACCGGCCGGATTCCGGTGGAGAACAAGAGGATCGGGATTATTATCAGCGGCGGCAACATCGATCTACAATCCTTTTTCGCGCTGCTGCACAACCACTTCACCGACCGGTAAAAACAACCTTTTAACGAATTTAAGTTTCGGGTTCCAGCGGATGCGTTTCTTCCCAATAGAGGCAGTAATTCCTGTCGTTTATTTTTACACCTTTCACTCTCTCATCCGCCATCTTTCGGGAGCAGTATAATTTGTCATGATTGAAATGGATGCACGTATAACAAAAGGTCTGAAACCTGGGATCGGTTTTTAGGATTTCCCGGATCTCTTCTTCCCGCTTCGGCTCAAATATCGCGGCCTTTGCTTCCACCTTCTTCGCGAGCTCTTTTTTCAGCCGTTCGCTGACCACCTTATAGATTATTAACGCAATAATCCCTGTTATATTCAGAATGATAAAGCCGTAAAAGGCTTTCAATTTGAATATACTGCCGCCTAAGGCAGTGGCGAACATATCAACCAGGGCAACAACCCCGGCAGTGAACCAGGCAGCAAAGAGCCAGAACTTTTTGTTGTCTTCGCGCAGCCCTTTAAAAAAATAGTTCATCCATGTCCCCTGGTTGTGCTACATGTTGCGGCGGTACCGGCCGCCTACTTTGTAGAGGGCATCGGTTATCTGGCCGATGGAGCAATACCTGGTGACTTCCATCAGCTTCTCGAAAATATTTTCGTTATTAACCGCGGTTTCCCGCAGTTCCCGGAGCAATTGTTCGCCTTTGTCCTTATTGCCTTCATGGAGATTTTTCAACATCCTGATCTGGTACTCTTTCTCCTCTTCGGTGGCCCGGATAACTTCCCGGGGCATGATGCTTGGGGAACCGCTTGAAGAGAGAAAGGTATTGACACCGATAATGGGGAGTTCCCCGGTGTGTTTCAGGTTCTCATAGTACAGCGATTCTTCCTGGATTTTGCCCCGCTGGTAATTGGTTTCCATGGCACCCAGCACACCGCCGCGTTCGGAGATCCGCTCAAATTCAAGAAGTACCGCTTCTTCCACCAAATCGGTCAAATCCTCGATAATAAAGGAACCCTGGTTGGGATTCTGGTTTTTAGCCAGACCAAGCTCATGGTTGATAATCAACTGGATGGCCATGGCACGGCGAACCGATTCTTCGGTGGGCGTGGTAATCGCTTCATCGTAGGCGTTGGTATGCAGGGAGTTGCAGTTGTCATAAATCGCATACAAAGCCTGCAAGGTGGTGCGAATATCGTTAAAATCGATCTCCTGGGCGTGCAGAGAACGGCCCGAGGTCTGAATGTGATATTTCAACATCTGGGAGCGGGGATTGGCATTGTATTTGAGTTTCATGGCTTTGGCCCAGATGCGCCGCGCCACTCGCCCGATAACCGCGTATTCGGGATCGAGTCCGTTGGAAAAGAAAAAGGACAAATTCGGGGCAAAGGCATTGATATCCATGCCGCGGGAGAGGTAATATTCGACAAAGGTAAAACCGTTGGAGATGGTCAGGGCCATCTGGGTAATGGGATTTGCCCCGGCTTCGGCGATGTGATAACCGGAGATGGATACGGAATAAAAATTGCGAACATTATGTTCGATAAAATATTCCTGCAC
>JAGLQA010000715.1 GCA_023137075.1 Candidatus Aminicenantota bacterium | reverse complement strand
CGAACTTTGGCGATGGTTTCCGCTTTTATCTTTTCGTAGTTATCCTGCGGCAAAACCTGGTCGCCGCTTACACCCAACAGCATCAGGCCCAGCCCATCGTTCCCTTCGGGTAATTCGCCCTGGTAGGCGGGACGTTCGACGCCTTTCTCTTTATATATTTGTTCGATCTTACGCTGGATTTCATCTTCCAGGCCCTGCTCTTTGATGTAAATTTCACACTCCTGGTCGATAGCCGCGTTCATGAAAAAACCGGTCATAATGGCAGCGGGACCGTTTATGGTCATGGATACCGATGTCTTTGGGTCTGTCAGCCGGAACCCGGAATAGAGTTTTTTGGCATCATCAACGCAGCAGATGGCCACACCGGAATTGCCGATCTTGCCGTAGATGTCCGGCCGCCGGTCCGGGTCTTCGCCGTAAAGGGTGACGGAATCAAAGGCGGTTGAGAGCCGTTTTGCCGGTAAACCTAAGGAGACATAATGGAACCGTTTATTGGTCCGTTCCGGCCCGCCTTCACCGGCAAACATTCGGGTGGGGTCTTCGCCTTCCCGTTTGAAGGGAAATAAGCCTGCCGTATAGGGAAATTCTCCCGGCACATTCTCCTGGAGATTCCATTTCAACAGGTCGCCCCAGGCTTCATATCTGGGCAGGCTGATCTTGGGGATCTTTAAGTGGGATAAGGATTCGCTGTGGGTAGCAACCTTGATCTCCTTATCGCGCACCTTAAAAACATAATAATCATCCTGGTAAGCTTGAACTTTCTTTTCCCAATTCTCAAGGATTTTTTTGCTGCTGCCGTCAAGGTTAAGCTCCACCTCTTTGTATAACGCTTCCAATTGTTCTTTCAGGCTGCCGGCGCCGCTAACTTCGGTTCCCTCTAAGGTTTTGACGGTTTTATGAATTCCGAAAAGTTTCTGGGCCACCTCTTTTTGCTTTTCCACCCATAGGTCGTAATCCCGGATCGCCTCCACGATCTCGGTCAGGTAGCGTGTGCGTTTGGGCGGTATGATGTGTACTTTCTGCGACATTCCCGGGGTTAAGGTGTAATTGGATTTCAAGGCGGTACCGGTTTTTTTCACGATTTTATCCATAATCGCTTTGTAAAGAAAATTCATTCCCGGATCGTTAAAATGAGAAGCAATGGTACCGAAAACCGGTAAATCTTCATCTTTTGCATCCCAGAAATTGTGGTTGCGCCGGTACTGTTTTTTTACATCACGCAGGGCATCCTGGGCGCCGCTTTTATCAAATTTATTGATGGCAATGATATCGGCGAAATCAAGCATGTCGATCTTTTCCAGTTGGGTGCCGGCCCCGTATTCCGGCGTCATGACATAAAGACAGAGGTCGGAATGGTCGGTGATTTCGGTGTCGGATTGCCCGATTCCGGAACTTTCCAGGATAACCAGGTCAAAGGCGGCCGCTTTTAATATGGCAATCGTCTCTTTCACATATTTTGAAAGGGCGATGTTGGATTGACGGGTGGCCAGCGAACGCATGTATACCCGGCTGGTATCTATCGCATTCATGCGGATGCGGTCCCCTAACAACGCCCCGCCGGTTTTCCGCTTGGTGGGATCGACGGAGATAACGGCTGCTGTTTTATCGTCAAAATCAGCAAGAAATCGAATTACGAGTTCATCGATCAGCGACGATTTTCCCGATCCGCCGGTACCGGTAATGCCTAAGACAGGCGTGGCGGAACCGGCACTCATCTTATTAATACGCTTCAACATCTCCTGTGATTTCTCCGGGAAATTCTCTACTGCCGATATCAGGCGTGCAAGGGTTTCAGGTTTTTTATCTTTAATTCGATCGATCTCCCCGGAAACATTCGTCCCGGTGGGGAAGTCGCACTTAGAAAGCAGGTCGTTGATCATGCCCTGAAGTCCCATGTCCCGTCCGTCGTCGGGCGAATAAATGCGGGTGATACCGTAATCATGGAGTTCTTTTATCTCATCGGGCAGGATAACGCCGCCGCCGCCGGCAAAAATTTTGATATGTGACGAATCCGCCTCTTTCAACAGGTCGTACATATATTTGAGAAACTCGATATGCCCACCCTGGTAAGAAGTAACGGCTATGGCCTGGACATCTTCCTGGACAGCGCAGTCCACAATCTCTTTTACCGACCGGTTGTGGCCTAAATGAATGACCTCGCATCCCGAGGTCTGGATAATACGGCGCATGATATTGATGGCCGCATCATGACCGTCAAACAGGGAAGCTGCGGTTACAATTCGAATCTTATTCTTAGGTTTGTATACCCTTGACTCTTTAAACATTTTTTATCCTTATATTGGGATTTAGATAGAAAATTGCCAGGAGCAATAGTAATCTGCCGGATGCTCGTCGGGCGGACAGGCAAGGCAGCGGGTCTTGATCCGGGAGTCGATGGCCGAGGCAAAGGTCGAATATTCCACGATCCCGGCCGACTTGCAGGGGTAATCATCCAGTCCTTTTCGTTTCCTGGTAGATTGCACCCGGCAGTCGTTCATACGGAAAATAAAACTCGTCGGTGTTTCATCCACTATGGATTGTTTGTTTATGGCCGCATAAAGGCGAAAGTACAAGGCTTTTTTTAAACCGGCCAGGCCGGGGTTTTCCGGTAGATTTAAAAACTGTTTGATGGACCAGGCTTCGAAGGGAGAAAAAGATCCCCAGCAGGCATCGTTGCATTTTTTGGCTTCGGTCATCCCCTTTGAGAATTCCACAGCCTGGAACCACACGCCGTCATTTGCCAGCCAGTTGGCAGCCGCACCTTCTTTCAATTTATCCAGGGTTTCCCGCGGTAATTCCAAGAGCGGGGCGGGAATTCCCTCCTTCGTTTCGAAGCCGAGGATTTTAGAAAGCCGGTTCAATTGAATCGCCGAACTCTGCTCATAGGCTTTTTTCAGGATTTTCTGTGCTTTTTCCCGGCCCATTTGCCCTTCGACTTCCGCGTACCACATGGCATGGTGCATCATTGTGCGGTGAAAAAAGTCCATTATCAAACGAACCGTGTCTTCAGCGCCCAGGTTTTCAGGTGAATGAATGTTGTCCTTCATTGTGGATTTTCCTCTATTTTCTAAACCTAAATATATCAGAATACCCGAAACCTGTCAAGCAACCATAAGGGTCGCGTAGCGAACTAAGCTCTTCCTGTTTTGTGTAATTCTATCCTGGGCAGTACTATGCGGTACTGCTCCTCATCCTCTTTTTTCTTCCAGATAACGATATATTCGGCATGGATAGACTCAATATCGTAACCGCGGTTCAAGAACTTTTCGATCCTTTCCGCGCCGCTGTTGGAAAATTTCAGCACACTGCTCTTATTGTAAGTTAACATGGTAGGATCATGTTCCGATACGGCCAGGATATCCCCTGCCTGGAGACTTTTGATATTTTTTATTATGTTTTCATGGGTAGAATAGTCTAAGTAAACATCCCTGGGATTGAACTGAAGAGAGAGTCTTTCCGGTTCGCTATAAGCGCCATCATCAAAAAGACGGTTGCATAAAGAAACAAATATGTTGTCAAAAATATCGATATTGGTGTGAATGAACAGGTTCTCCTTAGCCCTGGTTAGAGCGACGTATAAAACCCGCAATTTCTCCTCTGCAAAAGTTTTGAAGTTGTCTAATAATAAGAATACATTGTCAAACTCTTTGCCCTTGGCTTTGTGCATGGTGGAGATAAATACCGTCTCTTTGTCAGGGAAAATAAAATCCTCAAGCTTCACTTCCTCCAAATATTCCCGCCAATTGATCTCCAGAAGATTTTCATACTCCTTCTCAAAAGAGTCGATCACTGTTAATGCCAGCTTCAATTGCTTAGAGCGGGAGAATTTTTTCTTGATCTGTTCCCGGGCCTCCTGCCACTGCTCTGCCGGGATAATCTTTTCCGCACTGCTGTCGGCCCACTCTTTAATATAAAAAGAGAACATCTTTAATTCCAGTAGAGATTTAAGGCTAAAGTCTGCATAAGATACCAGGAGTTTGGCCTTTATTCCCTGCTGCCTCAGTAAGGTATATACCTGCAAAGCTTCATCATTGGTGGCAGTCAGCACGGCAGTGGTTCCCTTAAGATTTTTGTCCTGCCGGCCGGTAATGTCCCTGACTAATGGAGTAACCAGATGTCCTGATTTATATTTGGTAATCGTAATTTTCCCGTTTTCTCCGGGTGCTGCCGAAATCAGGGCCTGGTCTGCCTTTACCCTTTCGGGCAGCCTCTTTATAAAAAGATTGGAAAATTGCACTAAATTATTTTTACTCCTGTAATTGGTGTTGAGATGGTAGATTTTAGCGGCAAATTTCTCTTTAAAGTCCTTCATATACCGGGCTGACGATCCCCGGAATTCAAATATATTCTGGTCGTCGTCGCCTACTGCCAGCACCCGGATTTCCCCGGCTGTATTAATAATCGTCTCGATCAACTCAAATTCTTCGCTGCTGATGTCCTGGAATTCATCAATTACCAATACACTTTTATTTTCAACTTTATTCACTGCCTGGCCGAATTTGATCAACTCGAGGGCCCGGGGAATAATTTCTTCCAACTGCTCTAAGTCCCCTTTAATTTCCGCTATGTGAAAAGCAAAGGAGTGAAAGGTAAAAATATCGATATACCTGGCTTTTTTCCCTATCAGGCTGCGCAGCCGCTCTTTCATCTCGATGGCGGCAGACCGGGAATAGGTCAGCATCAGGAACTGTTCGGTCCTGACGTCTTCTAAGGTTAGCAGGGAAGCGACCTTATGAACCAATACACGGGTCTTACCGCTGCCCGGTCCTGCTGCCACCAGTATAAAACGGCTCTTGTTGTCATTAATGATGTTTAACTGGTCTGGCGATAGGTCTTTATAGATCTTCTCGAATTGCTGCTCTGTGATGGGCCTGCGAATCCGGGTGATGCGGCCGGGGAAATATTTCTTTATAAATACCTGATAATCAAGGGTAAAGTAATCATCCACAAAAGTCATCGCTTCTTTATAGTTTTTTAATAACTTCCTGGCATATTCACCCACTATATGGATTTGTTCGATCTTTTGTTGGTAGAAGGCGGCAAATTTTTTGTAATCTTCGCTACTGTACTCTCTTTTGCTCTCTGAGTCGCAGCGAGTGATGGAAAAAGGATTGTAGTATACAAAAAGTCCCTGGTCTAACCGGATGGCAGAAATCTCGTTCAGGTAGAGCAGTGTTTTATCGTAATCGGTAACAGCATAATCACTTTTGAATAGTTGATCGGTTTCAGCAAACGTTCGCAATTCATTGATGGAAAATTCTACCAACCCCACATGCGTGGGGTGTCCATGAAGGTGCTTCACCCCATCTTGACTGTCTCCCACCGGAATCTCTTTGAGATGGCCCGAAGGGCCTTTTGGATCGGCATTCATCATCAATTTGTTGAGAATGCGCCGCGCCAATTCCAGGCGCCGCATGATCTCCTTCTTGATTTCCGCCGCTTTTTTCTTGAATTCGATTTGATAGATATGGTTATGCCGGTCAATCCTTTTTTTATTTATCAAATGGCGGGATTGCCAGTGGAATAGTATGGTGCGTAAGGATTCGATATCGCTGTTTATATTTTGCGTTCGCAAATGGCTGTTTATCTCTTTCAAGGATATTCGTTTTATGGAATTAGAGTTACCGGCATTTCCTCTGACTGTTTCAAAAAATTTAAACTCTAATTGCAAAAATTTTTGAAAAATTTTCGAGGAGTTGCCTTTGCTGCCTGGAGTAGTATTCACATAGGCGGTAAGGTCCCTGTCACTGCCGAGTATGCCCACCCCCTTTAATTCATTGATCAATCTGCGGGTATCGTATTTGCCCAGGCCTAAGGTGTCGGCAATAAAATCCACGCCGCAGGATTTATAAGAGATAATGAACTTGATGATCCTCAGGGCAGACAACCGGTCCGCTTCGTCAAATTTATCATATGCCCGGATGATATTGGCCGCCTGCTCCATGTTCTTTACCTGCAAACCGGTGGCAAAGATGCGGGTAAGATTTTGTCCCCGCTGTATGAGACCACTCTCTTCTAAAGCTGTCAACCCGGTTTTGATACGGGTTTCCCAACCCTGGAGTTCAGAATCCCAGCCGGCTGCCCGAGCCAACTCCAGGGCAGACCGGGAAAATTTTTCCTGTTTTATTTTTTTGATCCCCTGCCATACCTGAAAAATCTCTTTTTTATTGATCCGGGTTGAGTTCAACAGGCTAAAATGGCCCATCAAGTCACTGTCATCATAGAGCACATAACAGTTGGCCTTCATCTCCCTGTTCCTGCCGGCACGACCTGCTTCCTGCATATAATTTTCTAAGGAATCGGCGATATTGTAATGGATTACCATGGAGACATCCCCTTTATCAATGCCCATGCCAAAAGCTGAAGTCGCTACTATAATGTCGATGCTGCCGTTCATGAAATCATTCTGGGTTTTTATCTTCCGGTCGCCGGTCATCCTGCCGTTATAGGCGGCGGCGTTAAAACCGTAGTCCTTGAGCTTTTCTGCCAGGTCTTCCGAACGCTTTACCCGGGTGGTATAGACTATTTTGGGGCCTTCATCCTGGGAGAGAAGGTCTATAAGTAAGGTAAACCTCTTAATATCGTCGGCAGCATGGAAAACACCATAGGCCAGGTTTTTCCGTTTGGGAGCGGTCTTAAATACCTCAAGCTCGATTCCCAATTTTTTTTGGAAATAATCTTTGATATCCTCGATAACCGCGGGTTTGGCCGTAGCGGTAAAGCAGGACACAGGGATTGGTGCCGCCAGGTTTTTCTCTTTTTTCAATTGGCTGAGAAACTTGCCGATATAGAGGTAGTCTGTCCTAAAGTCCTGGCCCCAGGAAGAAAAGCAGTGGGCCTCATCGATGACGAAGCGGTCGATGATGCGGCCCTTGATAATCCTGGCAATGCTGTTGGAGCGTAGTGATTCCGGCGAGATATAGAGGATACTGGCACCGCCCATATCCACTTTTTTTATTGCTTCAGCCCGTTCTAAAGGGGAGAGCAGGCTGTTGATGGCCACCGCATCGGTGCGCTCATGTCTATCTTTAAGTATATCCACCTGGTCTTTCATCAAGGATTGCAGGGGAGAAATCACCACAGTCAGGCTGCGGCAGGCCTCGCCCCTCATCAGGGCAGGCAGTTGAAAGGTTAAGGATTTGCCACCGCCCGTAGGAAAGATTGCCAGGAAAGATTTGTTATTAAGGGCCGCGTTAACCACCTGTTCTTGCAGGGGAATATCTTTATCGGTTTCGAAGCTCATGAATTTTTCGAAGCCGAATATGTTTTTTAGGGCTATTTTCGGGTCCAATTTGGTATGGCAGTAGAGGCAATTATCTTTGCCGCACCGGTTATAGCGCAGGCGGTGGAAAACCGGCAAGATCTCCGGGTGGTGGTGAACCAACCAGGCAGGAGGCACAGAGTCGCTATCCGGGGTATTAATAAGGGTCAGGGCATAGGTCAGTTCTAAGGGAAAGTCTTTCATAAGAGAATTTAGATCGTTGTTGATGCACAGTTTGTCTTTGAAATGTTCTTTTATGATGCTGCCGGCTGTTATGTTAATGTCATCGAGGCCAAGCAGTCTATTTTCGGCAAGATAGGAGAAAAAGCCCCTGAACTGGTCGGTATAGTTCAGCAGGCGGAAGTACAGGGATTTAAACCGTGATTCCAGTTGTTGGAATTTTCGCAGGCAGTCTGAGAACAATTCCGCGGCCAGTTTAGCGTCTGAGACCGGGTTATTCGGTTCTTCCGACACCAATTTATAATCTTTTACCAGTTTATGGTAGGGATTGGTTGGAAATAAAAGAGTGGAAAGATACACGGTATCGATAAAATGTTTTTTAAAAAAGCGTTTATCAGAATTTTTTTCTCTCAGCAGGGGGATATCGTGGTTGATAATGTTATGGCCGCAGATATAGGCAGCTTTTGCAGAGAATTGGGTAAACTTTTTAATACCAGGTTCGTGGAAATGGGTACCGTTGTACCAGGCACCGATATCGTTGATCGTCGGGCCGCTGCCAACTTCCAGGTCAAAAAAGAGAATATCTTTCATAGCCACTTTTCCATGTTATGCCATTACATGGCGGTAAGGACTAACATATATTTTTCCCCCACCGTCAGGTGGGCCCGTTTTTCGAACAGTGCCTTGAAAAACGATTATACATTAGATTCATTATAACATGAATAACCGTATTGCATCAATATCCCAATATTCCAACCCAGTGGGGGGGGTATAATGGGACAGGTAAATTATATTCAAAATGAATTTCTGAGAGCGGCTTCATCTTGAATTCCAAACTTTATATTTCCTCTTTAAAATTTCAATAAATTGCTCCCCTATTTTTTGATTTTATCCATCATTTTTCCCACTAAAATCCATTTCTTAACGCACCCATCCCTTTAATTAACGGAGCATTTAGAAATACAATTTTAATTTATTTTTATTACTTAATATTATGGAGATGAAGTAATGTGTCGCAGTGTATAGA
>JAGLQA010000714.1 GCA_023137075.1 Candidatus Aminicenantota bacterium | reverse complement strand
GCAAAGGCCTTCCAGGACCTGCTCAACTTCCCCATCAAAGTGAACGACAAGTTAGGGAACTTAGGCTGGTCGGTGCAAATGTCCGATGGGGCGCCCAACAAACAGGCCTTAGATGTATACAACTATCTTGCTAAAAAGGCGGACGAGCAATTTGAAAGCCTGAAACAGGTAATCGACAGCGAAGTCGCTGCCTTCAACCGCTTGATTCATGAACTGGCCGTACCCGCCGTGATCCTAAAACACATAAAAAAAGAAAAGTAACCCCGCAACGCGGGGAAGTGTAAAAGCCGCTTCGCGGCATCTCGACGAGCTCCCAACGGTAATGGTCAGAGTGTTTCTAACGATGAAAGCTCTTCGAGATGGCCCGAAGGGCCTTTTGGAAAAGTTTTTGGTCTCACCTTTTTTCAAAAAGGTGAGCCGCCGGAGGTAATATGAGTCGATTATTAAAGATTGCATTGATCCAGCAGCACGCCACCCCTGACAAGGAGGACAATCTCAAACGCGGGCTGGAAGCATTTGAGAAGGCAGCCGGTCAAGGTGCCCATGTTATTGCATTTGCGGAATTAGCCTTTACCAGTTTTTATCCCCAGCAGCCGGCAGCCGGGGATGTTTTGCGGTACGCGGAACCCATCCCCAACCCCACCACTCAACAATTTTCGGAACTGTCAAAAAAATACGAAACGGTCACCATCCTGAATCTTTTTGAGAAAAGAGGCGATCAAGCCTTTGATTCTTCGCCTGTAATCGATGCCGACGGTTCGCTGTTGGGAGTCACGCGCATGGTGCATATTATCGAAGCCCCCTGTTTTCATGAAACCGGGTATTATGCGCCCGGCCCCGGGAATGAGCTTGTGTTCGCTACCCGGTACGGCAGAATTGGAATCGCCATCTGTTATGACCGTCATTTCCCCGAATATATGCGAGCTTTAGGTTTGCAAGGAGCCGAATTGGTTATCGTTCCCCAGGCCGGGTCGGTGGGGGAGTGGCCCGCCGGGTTATTTGAGGCCGAGATGCAGGTAGCGGGATTCCGGAACGGTTATTTTACCGCCCTGTGCAACCGGGTCGGCCAGGAGGAATGTATCACCTTTGAAGGTAAATCCTTTGTCACGGCGCCCGACGGCCGTGTGATCGCCCAGGCCCCGGCGGAGGAAGATGCCATTCTCTTCGCGGAGATCGACTTAGATGAAGTGAATGCCAGTCATGCCCGCCGTCATTTTCTCCCCGACCGCAGGCCGGAACTTTATCCCGGTTGGCTGCAAAAGAAATAAAGATTTCTTTTGCATAGGCGTTGAAATTATTAAGGTTTAATATTAAAATAGGAACCAGGAGGTAATCCATAATGAAAGTCCTAAATTACAGGATTTTGCTTCGCGAAGAGGATGAAGGCGGATATACGGTTCTGGTTCCGTCTCTTCCCGGTTGTGTTACTTTTGGTGACACGATTGATGAAGCCGTTAGGATGGCAAAGGAAGCCATCGAGTTATACCTTGAAAGCCTGCACGAACATGGAGAAACCATTCCAACAGAACAACGAACCTTTGAATATAATATATCGATAGAGGCTAATGTCTGACATCCCTTCATTCACCCCTCAGGAAATGATAAAAATATTGAAAAAGAGGGGATTTATCCTGGATAGGGTAAAAGGGAGCCACCACATTTATTTCCACAGTCAATCTAAGAGAAGGGTAATTGTCCCGCTTCATAAACGAGATTTACCCACAGGAACATTTTATGAAATCCTGAAACAGGCCGGGATTGATAAAAAGGAATTAAAAAAAAATTAAAGAACGCCTTCTTGCCTGTAGTGGTCAATAATCTTCTTCATCCCTTCTGCAAACGTGATACGCGGTGAGAATCCCAATTCTTTCTGTATCTTTTCGCTTTTGAACAACCAGTAGCGTTTCCGCGAATCGACAATATCGATCATATTAACCAGTTGTTTCATGCCGAAAACTCGTGATAGGCCTTCCGAAATAAGGGCAATGGCGTAAACCATGGGGAAAGGAATCTTAAGGATAAACTTTTTTCCCATAATTCCGGCAGCGGTATCGATCATTTCCCGCCATGAATGGGTGTCATTGTCGGTCACGAAATAGGTCCGGCCGGTGGCGGCATCTTCTTCCGCCACTAAGATCAATGAGCGAACCACATCCTCGACAAAACAAATCGTGGTCTGTTTTTCACCAATGCCTAACCGGGGCGAAATTCCTTTTTTTAACGTCAACAAAAGCGTTTTGAGTTCTTGCTGGCGGGTGCCCAGTACATTCGGGGGCCGCAGGATGACGAAGGGTAAGCGGTCCCCGTATGCCCTGACAATTTTTTCCGCTGCCAATTTGCTCTTCCCGTATAACGAGGTGGGTAAACATTCATCGTCTTCATCCTTTAACCGCCCTTTTTCCGAAGGACCGGAGGCGGCAATACTGGAAACGTAGATAAATTTTTTCAATCCCGGGT
>JAGLQA010000713.1 GCA_023137075.1 Candidatus Aminicenantota bacterium | reverse complement strand
ATTTTTGTTCTTTCTTAAATTCAAAATCTCCGGCAGAACCGTCATCCTCTTTTAACCAGGCTCCAGTCAGATGCCCCCCTTTTTCAACATTCAGCTCGATATTTATTTTTGTGCCCTGGAAATCAATATAACAGGTCAGCTTTTTCTTCTTGTATTTGACATTCTTTAACTCGGCCTCCTGTAGCATGCCGGATGCGTCGGAAAGTGTACCGCTGTACTGTTTTTTTTTAATTTTTTTCAGGACCAGGGTGAGGGGGAGTTCCTCGCCGGTGGGAATGACAGTGCTTCCTACCCATGTTCCATCTAATTTCACCTTCTTACAAAAGAGAGGTGTGGTGGTTAAAGACGCAATAAATAAGGCTAAAATAAAAATAGAAAAAACTCTTTTCATAGTGAACCTCCTTAATTTTGATATATTATATACGAAGGTATGATATAAATAGTTCCGTCAACCCAGGGCATAGGGGTCACCGAACAGGAAGGCTTTTAACATGGCAGCGATACATTCGTATTTCGCCTTCGGGTTCCGGTGTTTATCAAACGAATTGAAAATAATAAGGAATTGTGCTACAATTTTTTTTAAAAAGGGTGTGTAAGCAATAACATGACAGAAACAAATGATACGGCCAATCTTATACAGGAAGCCGAATATTTCTACCAAAAAATCTTCGCGGCCCCGGTGCCGCGGCCAATCCTTGAAAAATACATCGCCGCAAACCGGAAAAAAATGCCCCGGCCCGACGAAAGGATACGTAACTTAGTACTGAAAAAAGCGGACATCGAGGCTGTCGAGATGGCCTGGCGCTTTAAATCACCGCGGAATGTGTTGACCAAAAAAATTCATATCCTGATTTACTTAGCGGAAACCACGCCGGAAAATTTTTCCCTGTTTTTTAACACAAAAAATAAACGATTTTCTTCCTTTATCGTGTTAGCCGGGCACTTTGTACGGTCCATGGGCAAATTTTTAAAAGGAAAATTTCTCCTGAAGAGGTACAACCTTGTATGATGCGATTATAGTGGGAACCGGGCCGTCCGCGGCCGCCGCCGCTTTAGAACTGAAGGACCGGAACCTGTTAATATTAGACGTGGCCCTAAAAGCGGAAAAAGATATCGAATTAAAGGAAAATATCTTCGACCTGAGAAAAAACGATAAGGATCAACAGGATTATTTGATCGGCAGGGAATTTGAAAGCCTGGTTAACATCGATTCCACCGATTTGGTCAGCGTCAAATTAAAGGCGCCTTACGTCTCCCATGTCATTAAAAACCGCTCAACCTATTACAAAATAAAAACCAACAATTTTTCTCCTTACATCAGTTTTGCCTACGGCGGATTGGCCAATGCCTGGGGTGCGGGCGCTTATATTTATACTGATTACGACCTGAAGGATTTTCCGGTTAAAAACCCCGATTTACAGCCCTTTTACGATAAATTGACCCGGCATATCGGTATCAGCGGGAAAGACGACGACCTGACACCCTTTTTCGGCAGCAGCAAATACCTGCAAAAAGAGTTGGATTTGGGGAACAATGCCCGGGATATCTATCGCTCTTATGAACGGAGAAAGCGATTTTTCAAAAAAAAAGGAATGACCCTGGGGCGTTCAAGGTTGACGGTGTTGACCGAGGGAAAAGCAGGCAGGAGACCATGTAATTACGAGAACACCGGTTATTTTTCCTGCAATATTCCCTACGTCTACGCACCCACCATTACCTTTAATCAATTGAAAACAAAACCCAATATTTGCTTGAAAGAGGGATTCCTGGTCGAGAGCTTCGCGGAACAGAAAAATGGAGTCACAGTCACGACAAAAGAATTAAAAACAGGAAAACGGGTCGTTTTTAAAGGAAAAAAACTCCTGTTAGCGGCCGGCACCATCGGCACCGGCCAGATCGTACTCTCCTCATTCAAAGACACCGAAACCCGGCTGCCGCTGCTGGACAATCCCTTTACCGTGACACCTTTCGTCAACCTGCGCAATATCGGCACAAAGATCGACCGCACCGGGTACGAAGGGGTGCAGATTAATATGATTTATGAAGGCCCCCGGTATCCGCACCGGGTACAGGGATCTATCTCCAGCTATATTTCCCCACTCCGCGCCGATGTTTTTTTCGATTTTCCCTTTGCAATTAAGGGAAACATCGCCTGTTCCCGGTACCTGCTCCCGTCTCTGACGATTCTTTTGTTATTTTATCCCGATTTTCCTAAAAAAAACAATTACATAAAATTAGAGGATCAAAACACCTTATATATAAATTATACGGACGTGGAAGAGTACGGGGCGGTCGAGAAACATATCATGCGCTCGCTTCTCCGGTCGGGATTCTTTTCCGCGCCCTTCCTGGTCAAATACCAGCCGCCCGGCAGCAGCATCCATTATGCGGGCACGATTCCCATGGGCCGGGAGGACAGGAAATATTTTGTAGACGGGAACTGCCGGATGAACAATACCGCGAATGTATACATCATCGACGGGTCGGTTTTCCCCGTACTGCCGGCGAAAAACCTGACATTTACGATAATGGCCAATGCCATGCGTGCCGCCCACAAAATCAAAAAGGAGTTGTGATTTCGATATGAACATCTTCATCACCGGGGTAAACGGTTTCATCGGTTCACACTTAGCGAAACATTTACATGCGAAAGGTAATAAAATCTACGGCGGTTCGGCAAAAACAGCCGCACGGCAGGATCTGGAACCGGTTTTGTACGGATACAGCCAGCTCTTTTTGGGCCGGGAGTTTGATCCGGGGATATTCAAAAACATCGATGTGTTGATCCACTGCGCCTATTCTTTCGAGAGGAAAAACATAAAAGCCACCAACATCGCAGGAACCAAAAAATGGTTTTATGCGGGCCGGGATATGGGAGTTAAACGCCATATATTCCCCACCAGCTACTCTGCCAAACCCGGCTCAAAGTCGGATTACGGTTTTATAAAATACGAATTGGAAGGTTTTTTTTTGCAGGAAAAGCAGCTTGTAATCCGGCCGGGATTGGTATTAGGGAACGGCGGCATCTTCCGGCGAATGAACCGGGTGCTCCGGAGTTTTCCGGTCATTCCGCTGATAGACGGCGGCAATTACGATGTTCCCATCATTTCGGTGGAAGCGGTGTGCCGGGCCGTCGAAAAAATTCTCTCAAACCCGGGTCCGGCGCAATATCAACTTTTCCAGGAGGAGTTGGTCTCCATGAAACATCTCCTGCAGGAGATGAAGCGGCAATCGAGCGCACGATGTCTTTTTCTACGCATCCCCTCTTTTTTCCCTCTTCTATTTTTAAAAATCCTGGAAACACTGCGGATTCCTTTCCCCATAAAGAGCGGCAGTCTTATTGCCCTGAAAGAGAACCAGGACTTAGCCCATACGTCATCCCTAAAACAATTGGGGATTCGGGACAAACCCCTCAAAGAAATCCTGGATAGCTCGCTATCTTTTTTTTAATTAGAGACCCCGTTTCGTTACTGGTTGCTTTTCTTATTTTTTTTCGGGCATCTTAAAGATGGCATCATCCATATCAGTATTCAATTCGATTTTTTCGATAACTACCTGCTCATTCGTTACGTCCCCGATTTTGTCTTCGAGAGAGTGGGGGAACATTACACCATTGATCTTCTTGTAATTACCGGAATATGAATGCACCTCATACTCAGCGCCCTGGCGCTTAATCGTGGCATATATTTTTAATTCTAAGTAATTTTCCGTATCTAAGTAGACGTACCAGACCCGGCCGTTTTTTAAAGTTACCTTCAATTTATAAGCTGCCGTGCCTTCCACATCCTCTTTGCCAATCAATTCCACTGTATGACCTTTCTTCTTGTAGTCCACCAATGCACCGTCCATATCGGTCCTGGCAATAAAATCTTTGGCCCGGTCCTCCGGCATCGCTTGCGGTTCGGTGATTCCCTGGAAGGGAAAAACCCACCAGTCGGTCTTCCCGTCATAGGCCTGGATTATCGACTGACCCTGGAGTGTAATCTCGATACGCAAAAAGTTGGGCCGTTTTGCTCGGTACAAAAAGGTTGCTTCAATACCCTGTGTCAGGTATTTCCCGGTCATTTTGATCGTCTTAACGGCTTTCAGATTCTTGTGTCCACCCCGGGCTTCCACGTACTTTTTAATCACTTCGTCAACACCCTGGGCCGATGTTACCAGGCTGAATAGAAAAACAAATACAATAGTAAAAAACAGTACTTTTCGTAACATTAGTTATTACCTCCTTTAATAGTTCCTTATACGTTTCTTTTGCCAATTGGTTTTGAGACGAATCCCCTTGATAACTATCAGGATTGAAAATACCGAAGCAATTCTCAGGAGCGGTCA
>JAGLQA010000712.1 GCA_023137075.1 Candidatus Aminicenantota bacterium | reverse complement strand
AAACTTCAAGTATGATTTCCCGTCACATCGTCCTCCGATCAAATCTATGGAGATCGATAACAATAAGATATATATATCCACTTTCAGGACAGAGAACAATAAAGTTGAGACCATCGTTATGGATCTGAAAGGTAATGTGCTGAAAACAGTATTTATTGAACCTTCCGCAAAAGAATGGATAATGGCTCTGTTGCTTGGTATAAAGCTTGAAACAATTCATAATGATAAGATCTATTATATTAAGGAAAATGAAGATGTGGAAGAGTGGGAACTTTTCGTTCAGGAGATCAAATAATTAACTGGATGTTTACTTGGAAATCTAGCGGGGTCAAGTCTTGTTTTATGACGTTTAAATCCCCGGAGCCGGGCATCGAGCCATGGAGCAAAGAAAAGAAGGTAACAAAAGGGAATAGTTTCAAAAAAAAAGGGGGCAGGTGAATTATTCCTTCGGAATGATAAAAATAGCCACCAGTCATTACTGTTTCCCGGTGAGGAAAAGAGGCCGGATAAACAAAAAAACCGTAATATTAATTGGCAAATATTACAGGAAGATTTGTTATTTTGTATTCAACATATAAGTCTCTATTGTCTTCTCTTTCAATACAGGCAAACCCGTTTGTAGTAAATATAGTAGACCTTCCAAAATTTGAAGGGTCAAGTCTTGTTTTATGATTTTTTTAATTCATTTCTTCTCATTTAGTTGTGGCTATAATCAAATTATACCTGCCCAAAAGTCATAAAACAAGACTTGACCCCGGCAATGGATTTTCCTTTTTTTAAGTTTTTCTTCTAAAATCCTCCATTGATAAACGGTCTATATCTTTCATAGATAAAGGGCTTTTGGGTGAGACAGTCCCTTTTTTTCTTTTTAAATTTCTCTCCTCATTTATTATAGATACTAAGTCATTTTCAAAATTGGAGAGATCATCTTTGTCATACTGCCTAAAGTAGATTTTTCCGTTTATGTCTTTTCCCGGACACACTATTATACGATTCTGAATTGCTTTTACTGGAATTGGTTCAGGATACCATACTTCAACGTAGGGAATTGCATTTTTATAGTTTTTATTTTTATCACCGGGACGTGGGCGTGACGAATTTGGAATTAACTTATCCTTACAAAACTGATGACAAAAGTTCAACAAAATGGTTGCAGGTTTCCAGCATATAAAAAAGCCCCTCCATTTCATATGTTGTGATATAGCATATTCTTCTCTGGTCGATTCAAAATCAAATAAAGAAATACAGCCTTTTGAATATCCAAAACTATTCTCCGATTGAGGGAAGGTAAAATTAAACTGCCCTTCATTTGGTCTTAGAAAACCGTCTTCGACAATTTTATAGTAGTTTTCGATACTTGTACAGTGATATAAACCTTTGCAAAGCACTTTGAAAAGATCAGTTATTCCACTCTCTTGAAAAGATTGAACGTCACTTTCTTCAACCAAGGTATAATCATATTTATTTATATCCATTATATTTCTGACTTTTTATATTATATAATATATCCGAATCTTTTTTCAAGAAAATATTCATTCTTTCTAAATATATTGGGTTATATCCCTATTGATGCCAAACAATTTTCAAGATGGAAACCAAGTTTATCTCTGACAGTGCCATTGTCGGATAACTTCAGATACAAAGCTATTAAACACATCGTCTTTCCGGCAATCTTCCGGCTTGTATTCCGGAGATTGGATTTATATCATTAAATCGATCACACCCAATATTAAAAAGGAAAAACGGGGCGGTGCGTGCAAAGGTGCAAATTTGTACTGTCATTGAGCGATGGGGCCAGGAAATTTTTTGCTGGTACCGTCATCCCTGTTTTTCCCTAAACAATGGATCATTCGCACGCACCGACCCCGTTTTTCTTTCCCAAGACGTTTTGTTGAATTTCGATGATATGGAGTATTATCGAAGAAAAAATATTGATATTTATCAAAAGGAAGACCTATTCAGAAGATTTGCACTGGACAACTTCGCGGCTGTCCACACTTTAATAAAAAAGAATAAACCAGTTACAGAATCGGTAAAAATCCTATATTCTGAAACGGTTCGAGAAATTGAAACACAAATTTTCGAGGATAGGATAGAAACACTAAAAGAAGACCATATAAAACCGAATTTTTTTTAATTGAGACAATTGCATAATTCCAAACCCTCAGCATGCCAAATTGTTAGTTTTTAACATAATCAGAAATGCCATCGAAAAAACCAAATTTTTTCAGCGGGTCTGACGGGTCTGGCGGGGTCAAGTCTTGTTTTATGACGTTTAAATCCCCGGGGCCGGGATCGAGCCATGGAGCAAAGAAAAGAAGGCAACAAAAGTGAATAGTTGCAAAAAAAAGGGGGGCAGTTGAATTATTCCTTCAGAATGATAAAAATAGCCACCAGTCATTACTGTTTCCCGGTGAGGAAAAGAGACCGGATAAATAAAAAATCCGTAATATTAATTGGCAAATATTACAGGAAGATTTGTTATTTTGTATTCAACATATAAGTCTCTATTGTCTTCTCTTTCAATACAGGCAAACCCGTTTGTAGTAAATATAATAGACCTTCCCGATAGTTCTTTCGGGAATTCGACGATATATTGAAACCGGCCGTCTTTATCAAATATCCGGATTTCATATTCTTCCAAATTCTTATAAAAATATACGGCAAAGTAACCTTTTGGCAGGATCTGCAACGACTTAATTGCCAGCATTTTTTCAGGGAGATTTTTTTTAACCATATTTTTCATATCATCATGAAACCTGACAAAATTCGCCATTACTTCATTCTTATCATCCTCAGTTAAAACCCAGTTCTTAAAGTTTGTCTTGATTATCTTGATTAATTCACCATTTCTATTTTTAATATATATGTCGGGATCATCGCTTAAACATTGATAGATCAAGTCATTGCTTGCGTTGTATCGCGATATGTAATCGGGGGTAATACCGGTAAGTGAAATGGATAACTCCATTTCACCTTCGCCGACATTTGTTTTCCCGATATTTTTTCTACCGGTTTCGAGTAGATTGACTGTTTCGTTTTCAT
>JAGLQA010000711.1 GCA_023137075.1 Candidatus Aminicenantota bacterium | reverse complement strand
CCTTTTTGAGTGCTTCCAGGTAGGGGGTTTTATCCACGTAATAATAATTTTCGGTTCGGATGAGTTCATAATCTGTAATCCCGTAAGGTATCCCTTTTATAGCCTCATTTACGACTCTCATTTCACTCCTTTTCTCATGGGCCAATTATAATTGATTTACCCTTTTTTTTCAAATGAACGAAAGTCCAGGTTAAGCTTGATTTACCAGGTCCGATACCTGGGCGATTCATCGTGTTTTTTGCCTATCGCATCATTTTGAGAGAGAATGTGAATGCCGCGCAGCATGTTATTCTTACGGGAGGGCGTTTTTTGACGCAGCAGCTGTTTCTCCCGCGGGGGATTATCCCGTTCCACCCGTATTTTCAAAAGATTCAGCCAGAGCTCCAATGCCTTATGCAGTTTCTGTTTATCCATAAACCGGGTAACCAGCAGCCCTTGCAGCGATTCTTTAACCGTTACTTTCGTGTTTCTTCCTTCAATTTCCCGGAGTTCCCACACATGAACCGTTTTTATCCACAGAATCGATCCGGTCCAGGCCAGGGTGTGGGGCTTTTCGACTTTTGCCAACCGTGATTTGCTTTTAAACTCATTCTGCTTCCATTTAAACCTGTATCCCGCCTCGTATTTTTTAGGTTTTTTCCGAACCGTTACCCCGGTATACCAGTCGGGCCATTCTCCTATATTGACCAGGGTTTGCCACACCTTTTCCATAGATGCATGTATAATAATTTCCTGCTTGTCTAAGATAGGAGCTTTTTCATTAATTTTTCCTTCTTTTGCTAATAAATAAAGCTTTTTCATTTTATCACTCCTTTAAAAATATTAACCGTCGGGTACGCCGCCCTCCACATTTTCAGCAGATATATCTTCTAAGGAAATACCTGCCATACTATCTCTTAAAACCCGGTTTAATTTTGACCAGACATTTTTTATTTTACATCTTTTTAAATGTCTGCATTCTTCCCGGGTTACAGCCGCGCACTTTTCGTAAAAATGAGCCTTGCTGTCAACCGTAGAAAATACATCCCAGACTGTAATATCCCCGGCGCTCTTGCCCAGCACAAAACCGCCGCCGGGACCGCGCAAACTATTGATTATTCCGGCTTTTTGTAGGGGGATAAAAAGCTTTTCCAAAAAAGGTTCGGAAATTTTCTGTCGTTCCGATATAACCTTCCTGCTGACCGGTTTTCCCCTGCCGAAGCTGGATATCTCATAAAGGGCTCTGAGAGCATATTCCGTGTTTTTTGTAATGCTCATCATGTCTCCTTAGGTTATTTTTCTTTAATATAATATTATAGAGTAGTTAACCATATTTGTCAACTATGCATTTAAAATTATTTGTGCTCCCGGTCATAAGGGGGGGAGCCGGATTATATTTTCAAGCTATTCTTTGGGTTTAGGCATAACCGCTTCGATCAGTTCATCATCAAAGGTTGCGGCTTTGGCAAGCAGTTGACGATATTTAATAAAATCGATTGTACGTTTGCCCGTGACCCCGGACGTGTTAAAGGCATTAAAACCGATATGGCCTTCTCCATTCATATTAGCTCCCAACCAATAAATCTGGCTGCTCTTGAGCAGATCCCAGAAATATTTTTTCTTTACCCTGATGCTTTCTATCGTGTTCATCAGGCAAAGGAATGTCGTGTTGGTCAACGTCCAGATCATCTTTTCGATAAACGCATCTAACTGGCCCCAGTCGGTGGTCAGATTTTTTAATTCGCCTTTAGCAGTCTTGAGATCCGCGCCCTTTTTAAATTCACCGTAAACGATTTCACCGTTTTCCACATATTTATCGGTAATGACGCGGGGGTCCCGCACCCATTCCCCTTTCGCGTTTTTCTTTATCGGGATCGCTTTGGTTACCAGTCCCATTCGCTCCATTTTAGCAGCGCTCCACAACTCATTGGCTGTGGCCTGCCACATCGCTTGTTCCATGCTCAGGTTCCAGGGGAGAAAATCGGTCGATCCTCCTGTCGGCGACGAACCGTGACGGGTGCCGGCCTGACCGAAGGAAGCAGTGTCTGCCGCAACGGTAAAATCGCAAGCCTGCCCGATTTCCTGGCCTCCGGCGATTCTCATGCCGTTACAGCGGCATATCACGGGTTTGCGTGCCTTGAGCATGCTGTCAACCATACCGGAGAATAGATCCATATATAGGGTATATTCTAAGGGTCTCCTGGAATAATATTCCGCATATTCTTTGGTGTTTCCACCTGTGCAAAAGGCTTTATCTCCGGCAGCCGTAAATACTATGGCCATTACTTCCCGGTCCACGGAAGCCTTATGCATGCCCGCCGTGACTCCCTTCACCATCTCTGTGGTATAAGAATTAAATTGAGCCGGGTTATTCAATGTTATCCAGGCTGAATATAAGCCTTCGACTGTCTCACCGGTTTCCGGGTTGACCAATGGTCTTTTTTCATACAATGTGCACGGCGGCTCCGTGCCAAAATGCTCGTCTCCAAAAAGCTGGTGGTCTTTGATTTCATTATCGCGTATTAACCAATCTAATGCCATAATTGATCCTCCTTTTATTTTTTTAAATGACAAAAAAAGATTTGCTGTTCGAAGTCACATTTTAATTGAAATCGAGGAATAATTCAACCCCCCGTTTACCCGAATACAGTTTTTTTCCGGATTTAACCTAACCGCCGTGGGCTAAGTGGAAGGCCGAGACCCTGGCATTGTCGGGAACGATGTGGGTGTCGTAATCAATTTTTTGCACTAACTCGCCGTTCACGGTGACGGTGATCAACGAGAAGGTGTACTTCATCTTCTCTAATACATCGCGCACCGTCATATCTTCATGCCAGTCCAATTTATCTCTATTGTTTACTATAATCATTTTGTTATTCCTTTTTCATTAACGTTTAGTATATTTTATAAAAAATAGACCCCGGTTTTTCTTTAATCGTATAAAAAACGAAGGAGCTTTTCCGGGGTGAGGGGCGCATGGATGGAGAATTCCTTGTCCGGCCTGAAGGTTTTCGCCGCATTCAAAATGGCAAAATAGGCGCCGATGCCGTACATGAAGGG
>JAGLQA010000710.1 GCA_023137075.1 Candidatus Aminicenantota bacterium | reverse complement strand
CAATTCTTCGATGGTCAGCCAGCCGATGCCCTGCAAGAGCGCGCCTTCCACCTGGCCCCTGTCTATAAGGCTATCGATACTCTTACCGGCGTCATGCACGATTGAGACCCTATCGATCTCATAGGTACCGCGAATACAGTCTAAGGTAACCTCTGTAAGGGCAGTGCCGAACACATGATAGGCAAAGGGTTTGCCCTTTTCCTTATTCCTGTCGAAATAGATGCGCGGCGTGGCATAATATCCCCGGGCCGAGAGATCGGTTCGTTTTTCATAGGCTTTGATTACCAGGTCCTGCCAGGTTAGCCCCGTCTTTTCTCCCCGGCAGAGCACCTGCTCATCTTCGATTTCCATATCCCCGGCATCGGGATGCTCAAGCAGTGCCGCGGCCACCTTTTTCAAGCGTTCCAGGATATTAAGGCAGGCGGTTTCCGCGGCTTTGCCGTTCATGTCCGCACCGGTGGAGGCCGCGGTGGGCGAGGTGTTGGCAACCCGGGTCGTGTTGGTGGTCTCGATTTTGACCCGGTGCGGCTTTATGGAAAAAGTGCGGGCCGCCACCTGCAGAATCTTTATGTTAACCCCCTGGCCCATTTCCACGGCCCCGGTGCCGATACTGACGCTGCCGTCCGTATACACATGGACCAGGGCACCGGCCTGGTTTAAAATGGTGTTGGTAAAAGAGATGCCGAAACAGACGGGCATCAGGGCGGCCCCTTTTTTTACGGTGGGGTGGGCCCGGTTGAAATCCGCGGCGCGGCGAAAAACAGCGTCAGAATCGTACCTATCTCTAACCGCGGCAAAGCACTGCCCGGCGCGGCAATTCTCGACCTGCATGCCGTAGGGGAAGGTATCCTTCTCCTGTAACAGGTTCATTTCCTGGATTTGTGCGGTGCTCCAGCCTGCTTTTTCGGCCGCCTTTTGGATGGCTGCCTCAATGACAAACATGGCCTGGGGCGCGCCGAAACCGCGGAAGGCGGTGAAAGGCGGGAGATTTGTGCGGCAGCTCAGGGCAGTTATTTTGACGTTGGGGATATAGTAGCTGTTGGTGGCATGGAGCATGCTGCGCTCCAATATGGCAGTGGAAAGGTCGGCGGCAGCCCCGGCATTCTGGTAGAGTGTTACTTCGTAAGCGATAATCTTGCCCCGGGCATCCAACCCTATTTTAAAATCCGAGGAGTAGGGGTGCCGTTTTCCGGTTGCGGTCATGTCTTCCCGGCGGTTCAGGATTAGTTTGACCGGCTTTTTTAAAGAGTGGGCGGCCAGGGCTGCTAAGGCCGCCCAGGGAGTGGCCTGGTCTTCTTTCCCGCCGAATGCCCCTCCCAACCGGACCACATCGACTTCCACAAGGTGCATGGGCAGATCCAGGATTTTCGCAAGGGTCCGCTGCACGCCGGTGGGTGACTGGGTAGAGGAGAACACGGTGACACCGCCTCTATCCGTGGGTAAAACCATGGCCCCCTGGGATTCCATGTAAAAGTGTTCCTGGCCGCCGGAATCGACCCGGCCGTTGACGATTAAGTCGCAGGTGGCCCAGGCAGTCGATACATCGCCTAAGCAAAAAGTGCGGGGCGGGGCGATCAGGCTGCCTCTTTCATGGGCTTCGCGCGGGTCGGTCACGGCAGGCTGGGATTCGATTTCTACCGCTATTTTTTTTGCGGCCATGGCGGCTGCCGCCTTGCTCTCCGCAGCGACCAGGGCTGCCGGCTGTCCCATATAGTGCACCTCGTCTTCGGCCAGCAGGGGTTCATCCCGGATAATTCCGCCGACCTGGTTTTCTCCCGGAATATCCTGCCAGGTGAATACCGCGGCAACTCCCGGACTTTTTTTTGCGTTTTCGATGTCGAGTTTTTTGATTTTACCGTGGGCAGCCGGGGAGAAAAAGACCGCCGCATGGAGCAGACCGGCGGGTTCTGTCAGGTCATCCAAAAAAAAGGACCGGCCGCGACTGTGTAAGGGCGTATCGAAATTGTTCACAGCAGCTCCTGTAATTTTAATTTTTTGGGGAAAAATTTCAGGAAGTGGGCAAAGAGCAGTTGGCGCAGCAGCAGCCGTTTGTAGCCGGCCGTGCCGCGCACATCGCTGATGGGGGAGATTTCTCCCTGCATGATTCGGGCAGCTTCCCGGATGTTGGCAGCAGCGATCTCTTTGCCGGTCAGGAACCGGCAGGTTTTTTCCGGATAGAGCGGAACCGGAGCCACCCCTCCGGCAGACATGTGGATTTCGGAAATCATATTTTTTTCCACCTTTAAACTGATGGCCGAGTTGCACCCGGCAATATCTAAGTGCTTGCGGCGCGAGACTTTTTCAAAATTAAACAGGGTTCCCTGCTGCGGGACCAGGAACCGGATACCGCGGATCATTTCGCCCTTCCTAATATCTAACTTCTTATAGCCTTTGAAGAAATGTTTTAAAGGTATTTCCCGGTTCCCGCTGCCTTTACTCAGGACAACGATACTTTTTAAGGGTAATAAAAAGATGGCCAGGTCACCGATGGGAGAAGCATTGGCGATATTCCCGGCAGCAGTGGCCCGGTTGCGGATGATCCTGGAAGCGATGAGACTGAAATATTCTCTGATTTCCGGGAAATGGCGGATCATAATAGCGGAATTACGCATCTCTTCAACCGTAACGGCTGCTCCGATGGTTATTTCGTTTTTTTCTTCTTTTATTTCCGCCAACTCTTTGTGCCGGGACACAAATTCGATCTCCCGGTCGAGCAATTCATCGGGCTTTTGTACATACAGATCGGTCCCTCCGGCGGCGATAAATTTTTCTCCGTTTTCGCCTGATGCGGGGGGGGAGGCGGCGGGCATTTGCAATTGTTCGGGAACCCGCAAAAAATACTCCGGTATTAGCGACCATTCCACCAATTGTTTCAGGCGGTCCCGGCCATTCCCTGTTTTTTTCGCAAAAGTAGCACAGAGCGATTTTACCGCCTTGCGGATGGACGCATAACCGGTGCAGCGGCAGATATTACCATCTATGGCATCTATGGCGCCCGGGTAATCGATTTTCTCTTCGCTTAAGAAAAACCCGGCCAGGGAAACCACGATTCCAGGTGTACAAAAACCACATTGTATGGCCCCGAAATCTACCAGGGCCTGTTGAACCGGGTTGAGCCGGTCGCTGTTCAATCCCTCGATTGTCACCAAATGTTTCCCGTAGAGTTCGCCGATGGGCAGCAAACAGGAGGCAACCGCTTTGTAGTTTACGCGGCCATTATTCAGTTCTCCCAATAATACAGTGCAGGA
>JAGLQA010000071.1 GCA_023137075.1 Candidatus Aminicenantota bacterium | reverse complement strand
GTCATATTCAGGAAAGATATCTCCACCGCCGAGCAGCCGGAAACATTAACGAAGCGGCTTATCCAGGAATATAAAGAGAAATTCGCCAATCCCGAATTACCGGCTGCAATGGGATATATAGATGATATTATCATGCCCACCGAGACAAGACCGCTGTTGATACGAGCCCTGGAATCCCTACAAAATAAAGCCGTGCAAAATCCACCTAAGAAACATGGAAATATACCCTTATGATAAATCCGGTTCCCTTTGCTCGCGGTTGAAAGACCGGAGCGGAGATTTCAGATGACAAAAATAGAACAAACAACAAATAAAAAGAAAAAAGTATTAATCCCCAACCGGGGCGTTATTGCCCTGGATATCATCGACTCCTTAAAGAGTATCGGCTTAGAGACCATATTGCTCTATTCCCCCGAAGATTCCCTATCTCTGCCTGTAAGGCTGGCAGACAGGAGTTATAAATTTTTTTCTTCTAAATTGGAAGACAGTTACTTAGATATGGAAGCCATTATCGACAAAGCCTTAGAACTCCAGGTCGATTATATCCACCCGGGGTATGGGTTCCTGACCGAAGATCCTGATTTTTTTAAAATGTGCGAAAAAAACGGTATCGAAGTGATAGGCCCCGGTTCCGCGGTGCTGCGGACCGTTCGAGATAAAATCGAAATGAGAAAGATGGCCGGGGAATTAAATATCACGTTCATAGAACACTCACCGGTGATTAAGAGTTCGTCCGATTTCGCTTCAATTGCGGACAATTTGAACTACCCGGTAATAATAAAGCCTTTATACGGTTACGGTGGCAAAAGAATCCGCGCTGCCGAATATAAAAAAGATGCCGCAGAACAGGTCCAGGGATTACTGAAACGAGAAGACCTGCAGAGACAAGGCATATTTGTGGATGCGTTTTTCCCCTATGCTCACCAGGTTGAAATTCCTTTCTTTCGCGATGGCGGCGGTAATATCCTCTTCCTCCCGGAGATCGAATCTTCCATCCAGCGGCGTTTCCAGAAAATCTTCCAGGAATCTCCGTCCGTAAATATTTCGTCGAGTATCCGAGAATCCCTGTACCGGAACTCCAGGAAGCTAATCGAAAAAATCAATTACATCGGTCTCGGTTACGTCGAATTCATCATTGAAAACGGGACCGCTTACTTTTCGGAAATCAATCCCTCCTACCAGATTAATTCCCTCATACCCGAAATCCATATCATATCCAATTTTATAAAAAAACAGATTGCCATCTCCACCGGCGGCCTGCTGCACAATGTAAGGGGGATCGAGATCGTTGAGCCCAAATACAATATCTTACTGGTTTCTCTAATGGCTGAAGACCCGTTGAATAATTTCCAGCCTTCTTCCGGTACGGTAAGCGAATTTTTTTATTATTCCACCATCCGTAATCTTTTCAAAACAGCCCTATATGCCGGCGCAAAGGTTTCGCCTCTTTACGATCCCTATATCGGGAAAATTGTCACCTTTTCATCGCAAAGAGAAACAGCCGTTAACGACATGCGAAATTTTTTGGAAAATATTATCATAAAAGGGATCAAAACAAACCTGACGTTTCTCAAACACCTATTGAGAAATAAAAGCCTGCACCGGGGTGATACGATTATCGATTTTCTGAACCTGAAGCGTGAATTCTCAAAAAGAAAAAAGAAGGAAAAGGAAATTGCGATAGCCACGGCTCTCTTTTCAGCCGATTTTCACATTGAAAACAGTAAAAACGACTTCAAAACCAGGCTGGCAAAGATAAAACAACCCGGTTTTTTTAAAAAATTGTTTAACCGGATGTGAGGTGGCGGATGAAATATAAATTTCAAGTAGAAGGTAAAAACTTTGATATCGAGATAACCAACAGCGCCACCTTTTTTTCACCCACCACCATAAAAGTCAATGATCGTAATTTTGAGATCCTGATCGGTGAGAAGGTTGAAAATGAGGTAAAATCTTTTTTCCTTGATAATAAACTTTACCAGGTAGAAATAGAAAGAGACAGCGAGGGGTATCCCATGGGTATATATGTAAACGGGGAGTATTATTACGCTTCACTGCTAAAAATCGATAAACTCTTTTATTACAAAGAGAAGCACATCGAATCGACGAGAGCCGGTATTGTGAAGAGTTTTGTCCCCGGGTATATCAAGAAGATATATTTCCATGTCAATGATGAGGTGAAAGAGAAGGATATCCTGTTGATCCATGAAGCCATGAAAATGGAAAATGAGATCCGGGCCCCTAAGTCGGGAATCATTAAAACCATCGGGGTCAAAGAAGGAGATGATGTTCCGGCTAACCACCTCCTGTTCGAAATCGAGTAAAACAATCACACATGATGATAAAATTCAAGCGGATCGAGGTCGGCGGAAAATTTTTAAATATCTATGAAGACAGAAACATTCTCTTAGGCTTTAGCGAACATGGTTTGGAATTGAAAACCCTGGGAGAATTTTTTAAGATTGCGCATTTAATCGAATTGAAGCAGGTGCATTCAAATATGATTCATTTTTCCGGGGAGATTAAACCGGGGACGGAGGGCGACGGCATCGTGCTTGAGCAAAAAAACGAGATGGCCATCATCAAAACAGCCGATTGTGTGCCCCTTTTCTTTTGGGAAAAAACGTGCTCCACAGGCGGTATTGTCCATATAGGCCGGCAGGGTTTATATAAAGGCATAGAGAAGAGGCTGCTGGAATTGCTAAAAAAAAGAGCGGTCAATTTTGCAGATTTGCATTTTTATATGGGGCCAGCTGTGGAGGCGGATTGTTACGAAGTGGGCCGGGAACTTTATGATAAATTTTCCGAAAAGGCTTACCGGGACGAGGTGTTTTATGAAAAAAAGGGAGAAAAATACCGGATGGACATCAAGAAAGGTATCGCTCTCTCCTTAAAAGAAGAGGGTATCGCGGATGCGCAAATTCAGGCATCCTTTCTCTGTACCTTTTGTGAAAAAGAGAGATTCCCCTCTTACAGGCGGGACCATAAAACCGGCAGCCGCATCTATAATTTTTTATTACTAAAACCGGCTCGATAATGGTGTCATCCCTCAGCCCTTTTTCCGGATAATTCGGGGGAGCCACATCGGGACGTCCCGAATATAGGTTTCATACTCTTTTCCGAATTTCTCTAAAAGCAATTTTTCTTCCTTCCCGGCTATGAAATGATAAAAGGCAATAATAAAAACCCATATCACGGCCGAAATGAGTGAAAAGGTCAACGCTATCAATCCTAAGTAAAGCAATATCGCTCCAAGATAAACCGGGTGTCGCACAACGGCAAAAACACCTTCCCTGATAACAACCGGAACTTCCCTGACTTCCCCGAAAACGATTTTCAGACCGGCTTTAGCAATATATCCTGAAATCAACAGAATAAGAGCAGCCGCCGGTATCCTCACGAATAAAGGAATGGATTTTGCAATAAAGGTTGAATAGTGAACAAAAAACGAATCTATAATCCAGGCAGTCAGAAAAATTATTATGAGTATAAGCTGTCCCAAATCACCGAAAACATGTTCCCCGGCTAAATCTTCTCTATCATGGTGCCTTCGTATGTTTGAATGTTTATCTTCTGTCATAACTATTTAATACCATAATTAGAAATATTTTTCAATTCGGCGGTCATCTTCGGTTGGATGCAGCCGGTTAGGTCTAAATAATTTATAAGTGAGAACTAAAATCCAATTATATATTTAAGTCTTCGGGATTTCTTCTGCTATCCCAGATACGCAATATTTCGATACTATCATTTTTAATCAAGTAAAATATCCTGTAATTTTCTTTCACAAAATATCTTTCTTCTCTACCTTCCAACACTCTACCCATTTCAGGGAACTTTGAAAGCAATGAAATCGTTTCCCTGAATGCCTTATCTAATTTTTTGCTGTATTTTTTATTTCCTGTTTCCAAAAACCAGTAATCTAATATTTCAATTCGATCTGTAACTGCCGCTTTCGACCATTTTACTTGCTTAGCCATTCATCAACAATCTTATCTGCTTCAGTATCGGATAGATATTTTCCTTCCTCTATTTCCTTCTTAGCATTATCTAATTTTTCAACTTGCCATGCCGATAATTTCAAGGGTGTTGGCGGTATGTATTTTCGCTCGACTAAATTTTTTATAGAAAGCAAGAAATCTTCATCGTTTATATTTTCAATGCTTTCGTGTAGCAGCGTTTTTATTTCAATTTGGGTCATTTTTTTTCCAACTATAATATAATCTTATTATCTCCTCTTGTCAAGTTAAAAAACAGAAGTTATGAAGATGACCAACAGCATGCCCGGGGATTGACAAAACCTGGCCCAAAACTTTTTTTGGGATTTTTATTGATTACCTCGATTCATCCATGATATAATAAAAGATAAATGAAACGGAATCGCTGAGAAAAACTTTGGAATTCTCAGCCTTTCCGATGTCCCTTGTATATGCGTGACTGAAAAATGTTTAGACTAAAAATTCTATATTATCGCTTGTATGCGGCATCCCCGACAGGTCACTTTACAACCGGACAGCAACCAGGAGCTGCCGTCGAATGTTTAAAATAAGCGGTTATTCGTTTTCGGAGAAATTGTATGAGAACGCGCATATCGTCATTTACCGGGGAAAAAGGAATCGGGACAGTCTCCCGGTTATCGCGAAATCTTTAAAAGCCCCCTACCCCACACCGGAAGAATTGAGCCGCCTGGAGCATGAATTCGACATCGGCAGCAGCATGGATCTGCCCGGGGTCGTGGCATACCTGGCCATTGAAAATGTCGGTTATGGAAAATCTATCATCATGGAAGATTTCGGCGCCATTTCCTTAGCCCGGTACATCCGTTCTCACCGGGTTGACATCCGGAATTCCCTGCGAATCATTAAGGCCACCGTGAATATCATCGGCGATATTCACCACAGCAATGTCATTCATAAAGATATCAATCCCTACAACATCCTGATAAACCCGGAAACAAAAGAGGTCAAGGTTACGGATTTCAGTATTTCCACCTTTTTAAAACGGGAGGCCCAGGATGCCTTAGAACCGGAAGTATTAAAAGGCACCCTCTCGTATATTTCGCCGGAGCAAACCGGAAGAATGAATCGCTCCATCGATTATCGAACCGATTTTTATTCCCTGGGTGTAACTGCCTATGAGATGCTCACCGGGAAGCGCCCCTTTGAGTTGGATGACCCAATGGAGTTGGTTCACGCCCATATGGCGCGAATAGCCGTCCAACCGCACGAAATCAATAATGCCATACCGCTGACGCTTTCTATAATAGTGACGAAGTTATTGGCTAAAAATGCGGAAGACCGTTATCAAAGCAGCGCCGGTTTATCGGCAGACCTGGAAGAATGTTACGACCAATTACAGGTGAAGGGCATCATCGAAGATTTCTCCATCGGGGAAAAAGACATTTCCGATAAATTTTTAGTGCCTGAAAAATTGTACGGCAGGGAAAAGGAAACCCGCCACCTGATGAAATTGTCTGACCGGGTCGCAGAAGGTGGAAAAATTATGGCTCTCTTTTCCGGACCGGCAGGCATCGGCAAGTCAGCCTTAGTCAATGAGATCCACAAACCGGCGGCCGCGAAACGGGCGTTTTTTATCGGGGGAAAATACAGTCAGTTTGAACGGCATGTTCCCAACAGCGCCGTCATCCAGGCCTTTTCCACGTTAATGATGCAATTGCTTACGGAACAAAGCGCCCAGTTGGAACAATGGAAAACAAAGATACTCGATGCGGTGGGGAATAACGGGCAGGTGATTATCAATGTCCTACCCCGCGTCGAATTGATTATCGGTAAACAACCGGAAACCAATGAACTCCCTCCCTTAGAAACAGAAAACCGTCTGAATACGGTTTTCCGGGAATTTATCAAAGTGTTTGCCGGCAAAGAGCATCCCTTAGTCCTTTTTTTTGATGATTTGCAGTGGGCGGATGAAGCCAGCTTACGATTGATCGATGCCCTGTTCGCGGACCCGGATTTAAAATATTTTTTCCTGGTTGGCGCCTTTCGAGACGAAGAAATCGACGATTCACACCCTCTAACCCGGTTGATAAGCGAATGGCAAAAAACCGCGAGAGGGTATAAACCGGGCAGCCGGTATTCGGCGGTCCGTTTAGGTGGCCTGAACACGAAAATCATTGCCCGGTTATTGGCAGATACCCTGCACTGCACCGAGAAAAAAACAAAAGCCCTGGCAGAACTCGTTAATTCAAAAACCATGGGTAACCCTTTTTTTATCCATGAATTTTTAAAGAAACTGCGGGCAGACAACCTGATCGAATTCAAAGAGGGGTGGACCTGGGATATCGCCAGGGTTCAAGAGGCAGGCATCACGGATAACGTGGCGGAATTGATGACCGGAAAATTGAAACGACAACCCTCCGATACCCTGTCGGCCATCAAGATTGCCGCCTGTGAGGGCGTTAAATTTTCACTGCCCTTAGTGGCGGATGTGGCGGGCAAACCGGTTGATAATATTTTTAACGACCTCAAGCCGGCAATAGATGAGGGCATCCTTTTAAAAACAGGCGATGATTGTAAATTTTCCCATAACAAAGTACAGGAAGCGGCCTATCTACTGATTGGTGAAAAAGAACGGAAGGAGTTGCACTTAAAGATTGGCCGGCGCATGTGGCAGGAACCGGAAGAAGAGGCCGACGAGACCTATCTTTTCAGCCTGGCCTTCCATTTAAATGAAGCCCGGGAATTTTTAAACGAAGAGGAAAGAAGCCGGCTTGCCCGGGTAAACCTCAAGGCGGGGCGCAAGTCGAAAGCAGCGATTGCCTATAATATGACCTTTCGTTTTTTTAAGCAGGGGATAAAAATTCTACCTGAAACAAGTAAATGGGAGGGAAACTATGAGTTGGCCCTGGCCCTTTATATAGAAGGCGCTGAGGCGGGGTACCTGGCAGGCGAAAAGGGAGCGGCGGAGAAATTTTTTATCACTGCCCTTAAAAATGCCCGGTCCGTCTTAGACAAAAGCAGGCTCTATGAAATGAAACTTCACGTTTGCATGGGCTTGCAGCAATTTGCCGAGGCCCTGCAATTGGGTAGAAAAGCGCTGAATATATTGGGACTGCGCCTACCGCGAAAAGCATCTAAGTTGAAAATCCTAACGGAATTCATCGCGGTCAATCTCAGGCTCAAAACCAAACGGGGTGGGGTGGCGGCATTGTCGCGGCTCCCGGACCTGACGGACCCCGTTAAGCTGGCCACGGCCCGGAATCTTATTTCCCTTATGGAGCCCGCCTTCACGGCCGACACGGAATATTTTTTCCTATTGGTATTAAAACTCCTTAATTTAACGTTAAAATATGGAAACTGCGAATATTCCGCCTTTGCCTATGCCGTATACGGCGGCGTTTCCTGTGACTTTTTAGGAAATATCGAACAGGGCTATCGTCTCGGCAACCTCGCCCTGAATATGCTTGAAAAATATGAAGCCGGCGGCCTGGCCGCAAACGTGTATTATGTTTACGGAGCCGGGATTCATCATTGGAAAAAGCACCTGAGGGGAGACCTGGCTTACTTAGAGAAGTCCATAAAAAACGGCACCGAGACCGGGAATTTGAAGTACGCGTCGTACTCAATCGACAATTATATTATTAAATTGTTTTACGCCGGCGAACCGCTTTCCGAGGTAAAAAAAGAGTGCGCCAGGCTCTACCCAATGGTAAAGCGGTTCCACCAGGTAGGAGCCGTCCAGACAACGGAACTCTGGCATCGCATGGTCTTAAACTTACTCGGTGAGGTTGAGGACAAAGGGTTTCTAACCGGGGAAATTTTCGAAGAGATTTCCTTCGTATCGGAATGGACAGCGGTCAATGACGTGATCCGCCTGGGTATCTTCACTATGGTCAAAATGATGCTGCTTTTTTACGGCGGCCATTTTGACCGGGTCATCGAATTGGCGGAAAAAGAAAAAAAATACGTGGAATCCTTAATCGGCGGTATTCATATCAAGATTTTTTACTACTTATATTCCCTGGCTTTGTTGGCTCACTATCCGCAGGCGGACCGGGCCAAGCAGCGCCGCTACCTGAAATTGTTAAAAAGCCACCAGAAAAAGATGAAAAAATGGGCGGCCCACGCGCCGGAGAATCTTCAGCATAAATACCTGCTTGTCGAGGCCGGCCGGCACTGGCTGCGGGGGAAGGTCGGAGAGGCGGTAACCCTCTTCTACCAGGCCGTCACCCTGGCCCGGGAGAACCGGTTCATCCAGGAGGAAGCCATTGCCTGTGAATTCACGGCCCGGTTTTATTCTGCCTTAGGGATAGAAGAAGTTGCCCTGAATTATACCCGGAAAGCCCATTATCTTTATGATGTCTGGGACGCGAAAGCAAAAGTGAATGACCTGGAAGCGAAATATCCGCAGCTCGTTGAGATATCGCAAAGGAGAAAGGGAACCGCCAGCACCGGGTCGTCCAGCGAAAGTACCGCACCCAGCCTGAATTTAAACGCCGTTATGAAGGCATCACAAATTATCTCCGGGGAAATTGTCATGGAAAAACTCCTGGCAAAACTCATCAAAATCCTGATGGAAAATGCCGGGGCCCAGAAGATTATCCTTTTTTTAAAAAAAGATGACAGCCTGTTGGTAGAAGCCGAAGGAAAAACCGAAGAACAGGAAATATCGGTTTTCCAGCGTACCCCGGTGGAAGAATGCGAACTTCCGCAAACCATCATCCGCTTTGTCGAACGAACCCGGGAGTTCATCGTATTGGACGACTCATCCCGGGAATCCGTTTTTTCCCCGGACCCCTACATCCGGGACCAGCCGCCCATGTCCCTGCTGTGCATGCCCTTAGTGCACCAGGATATCCTGATCGGTATTCTTTACTTAGAGAACAAACTCAGCCTCAATGTGTTCACCGCTGAACAGCAGGAAACGCTGAAAGTCCTGGCAGCCCAGGCAGCCGTTTCCCTGCAAAATGCCGTGCTCTATGAAAATCTCACCCGGGCCGAGGAGAAGGTGCGAACTATCCTGAACACCACCAACGAGGGTTTTTTAGAGCTTGACGGGAATGGCATCATTACCGGGATAAACCCGGGAATGTGCGCCATTTCGGGCCGGAACAGGGAGGATTTGGTGGGGACCGGTTTTTTTCAACTGCTTTCCCCCGGGGACCGGGAATTGGCCCTGCAGAAGTTTCGCATCCATAACCTTGATAAGAGCAGTTCCTATAAGCTGAACATGGTAAAACCGGACCGCACTATTGTTCAATGTTTAATAAACGCCACCCCCTTATTTGATAAAAACGGCAATAAGCTGGGTTCCTTTGCCATGGTAACCGACCTGACCGAATACGAAAAAAAAGAGAGGCAATTACGCCAGGCACAGAAGATGGAAACCGTGGGAACCCTGGCCGGCGGTTTGGCCCATGACTTTAATAATATCCTGGGTGGAATCACCGGTTCGCTGTCCCTCCTGCAAATGGAAACGAAAAAAAAGGGGAGTGACCCCGAGGAAATTGAAAAATACTTAGATGATATGGTAGAAGCAGCCGGCCGGGCAACGGATATTGTTAAACAATTGCTCGCCCTTTCCCGGAAAGAAAAACTCTCCTTTGAACCCGTTGATTTAAACACCACCCTTCGTCATGTCATGACCATTTGCCGGAATACCTTTGAAAAAAGTATTGACTTAAACCCGGTTTATTACGACGACCCGGCGGTGGTATTGGCAGACTCCACGCAATTGGAGCAAATACTGTTGAATTTATGTGTCAATGCGGCCCATGCCATGACCATTATGAAAAAAAAAGGGCAGCGTTGGGGAGGAACCCTGGCTGTTTTAATCGAGAAAAAATATGTCGGTCCGGATTCCTACCAGGCCCACCAGGAAGCGGAAGAAGGTTACTACTGGAAGGTCTCGGTCCAGGATGACGGGGTGGGGATGGACAGCGAAACCGTTGCCAAAATATTCGAGCCTTTTTTTACAACCAAGGTTAAAGGCCAAGGTACCGGTCTCGGTCTATCCATGGTCTACAATATTGTAAAACAGCACCGGGGTTTTATGGATGTTGTCTCCGATCCGGGCAAAGGTTCTACTTTTACGGTCTACTTGCCCCAGTACCGGGAGATGTTAGGGCCGAAACGAAAGAGAAAAGAGGAAGAAATAACCACCGGGGAAGGCCTGGTACTGGTGATAGATGATGAACCCATTATGCGAAAGATTGCCATAAAAATCATGGAAAAAGCCGGTTATAACGTGGTTTTTGCGGAAAACGGGGAAGAAGGGGTGGCACTTTTCAAGAAGCACCACCGTGATTTGAAGTTGGCGCTCTTAGATATGCAGATGCCGAAAAAATCGGGACGGGAGACATACATCGAAATGAGAGAAATCAACCCGGCGGTTAAAGTTCTCTTAGCCTCCGGTTTCCAGAGAGACGAACGGGTAGAAGCCATATTACGCTTAGGAGTAGACGGTTTTATTGAAAAGCCTTACACCTTCGACCAGCTCGTGAAAGCCGTTCAAAAAATCATCGATACCCCGTAAGATTTAGAAAAGAATACCAAAAACAAAGAACCAAATAAAGATTTACACCAAGGTAAGAGCGCTTTGATTATTGCAGAATCGCTGTTATTTTTGCGTTGATATGGTAATTCTCTCTTTTTTTTGTTAAAATTGAGTCATGGATAAGGAAAAATTAAAATCCATATTCTGGGATTATGATGTCGATTATACAGCCGGTGAAATCTATGACTTTATCCTGGGAAAAAAGCAGATAAAGGAATTTAACCGCGACAGGCTTATCGCCAGGGCGTTGACCTCTATACGCTGGTACGACCTAATCGACATTTTCAGCGTCAAGCAATTGTATGAACTTTTAAATGACGATGTTTTGAAGTTCATCTGGAGAAAGAGTATAAAGGATCGTTATAAGAATGTCAGGGAAGTCTTACAAGGCGTATTCAAAATAGTAGAGGACTATGATTTTTATCTCACCGGGGGG
>JAGLQA010000709.1 GCA_023137075.1 Candidatus Aminicenantota bacterium | reverse complement strand
TTTACGATTTTGATGGGAATTTTAGGGCCATAACAGGTTCTTGATTTTTTTTCTGAATTATGGTATTTTTTTAACGAATTAAAAAAGGAGGTATAATGAATGACGAAGAGGCAAAAATAACCTATAAAATTTTTAACAACTGCAGCTATAATGTTTATTATGGGATCGGCAGCGAACCGGCAGGGCAGGAGGTTGAAAAAGGTAAAGGGATTTCAGAAACCATTATCTATAATGAAAAACTCTTTGTCTGGGCAGCGAAAGATGAGACCGGCCCCCCCCAGGATTGCAATATTTATTTCCCGATGAAAGTAGATGAATATGAAGCCGATAATTATGAATTAAAAGTCGCTCAACGAGCAAAAAAATTTATTCTATCCGGGGAACCGGGTCAGCGGAAGAATGCGGAGGTCCTGGTCAGCGTGTGCGATCCGAAGTAAATAAAATGGAGAAAACCAATCTGCGTATAAGCGTATAAAAGATTGAAATGATTCGGGTATTAAGAAAGTGAAATATGCCTGAGAAAGTTAAAAACATTGTGTTCTATTTCTTACTTTTAAGCCTGACAGGGGGAATTTTTGAATCTGCTTCTTCGGAGGAATCACCTGAAAAAAAGAAAAAACCCCACATGATACTAACCGATTCTTATGGCTGTAGTCTCATTGAAGATGGAAGGACAACCCCCCCGGGGTTATTGGACTCTCTGTTTGTGAGTTTTGAAAATCTGGAAGCCGGCAAAGGGTATTCGTTACACGTGAAGCGATCCGACGGAAAAGAGACAATCCGTTTCTATAAGATTTCCGACAGGTACGGTGAGATAGCCGAATTTGCGCTGTGGCAGGATATGGAGATAAAGTCCGGTGAAGGAGTTATAAAAATTGATCCCGAGTTCCTGAATTATGAATATTCCTGTGTGTTAAAAAAAGAAGGGCAGCCGGGATCTATTATAAAGAAAGCTATTACAATTTTAAAAAAGAAGCCGGTCATCTACTCCAGCGATAAAGATGGGAATCCTAAAAATATTTTTATCAAGAACAGGGACGCCATATATGTGACCGGGAGAAACATCGGGGAAAAAAAGCGCTTCATTTACCTGCTCAAGGATCGCCGGTACTGGAGAAAGGGGTGCATGTTGGAGAGTTATTTAGTTAAATTCGAAAGTAAAGGATCAAATTTTACACTGAGAATCTGCAAGCGCAGCGGTCTGAACAACGGCAATTATGATATCATCGTGAACGATAATCCCTTTGGAAGAATTGATGAGGATTCTTTAATAGACAGTTATGGTGAGGCGGGATTCAGGGTCGTTAATGCTTCACTTCAAAAAAAAGAGATCGGGAGAGAACTCACCTGCCAGGCCCCCTGTTTATTAATTTCGGGAAATGGTGTGGAATTGCCCCGGCCAGCCTTCAAGGATTATTTTGCCCCGGTGGAAGAGGTCTGGGTGGCGCTGGACCCACATAACATATGGTGTGCGAACAAAAAGGCCCGCCTGTATATAATAAATCACCGGGAACTTATTGACAGGTCACCGTTAAATGATGTTTCCGGGGGATATGAAACCCTATATTTAAAACCCGGCCCGGGCGAATTTATTTATAAGAAGGTGTGGGAAAAACCGAAAGTCCGGGAAGGGGAATACGATGTGGTAGTGGATTTAAATTGTAATGGCTCTTATGATAGAGGTATCGACATCGTGGATACGGGGAAGAAAGGGGGATTCCATGTGCCGAAACATTGGGTATTCCTGGAGAGCATTTCCTTCGGAAATCCCGGTAAAACCAGCAGTTACGACGCCATTAAAATAGATTTAAACGAAAGTAAAGATAATCCTGTCAATGAATACCGCCGGGATTGGCAGAGGGGAAAACATGCATATCCCGCCGCTTATATAACCCGGGCGCGGGTTGTCGTGTATGTGAAAATCAAGGCTGAACGTGATGTTTTCCAGGTTAGATTAAAAGCCTATAAGCGTTCCGGGCGTTTGGGCGATTTAAAGAGTGAATACATCTATTTAAAGAAGTCCGGTAAAATCGGAGAAAAAATTGAACGTTTTCAGGCAACCCGGTATACTCCGAGAAAAATACGGTCCTTTTGCCAGGTATGGGAGTGGTATCTCGAAAAAATAAAATTGAGAG
>JAGLQA010000708.1 GCA_023137075.1 Candidatus Aminicenantota bacterium | reverse complement strand
CCCTGGCTGCGGGTACTGGATATCGCCTGCCGGGAGGCCGAAGGCGCAGTCAATCCTGTATCGGCTGCCGCAAAAATCACTTGCTATCTTTATAGTGACAAAAAAATCAATGCTTGTTATACAACGGAGAGCAACTATTCGAAAAACAACAATCCCGCAAGTGGATTCCGGTTAACGGATTTTCTAAACAAAATGCGCACAGGTGTAGGTAAAGTGAACTGTTATGATATGGGTAAAGCATTGGTCACTTTTTCAAATGCTTTGGGGTGTGGGCTCGATCTGATGTATTTTAAGTCTGTCAATATTGATCCCATTAGACTGAATCGCGTTCGTCCGGTTGGTTGGGATACCGACAGGAAGAGCCCTGAAAATTTTGAAAACCATGCCTTTACCGAGATGGAAAATAAAATTTTCGACGCATCGATTAAGGTGAATCGAAGTGGAATTAAAAAAAATTTTCGCCCCATCCGGATAACGGGTATCTCAAAGGGCAGATATTTAAAACTCCTGGTAAAAAAAGCTAAAATCACCGAACCGGAGATCACGGAATTCGAAATCGAAGAAAAATAACCAAAAAAGAAAATGCATTGATTTTTCCTGTTGTATTTATTAAACTAATATATATAGGAGGTAAAAATGGTTGAATTTAACATTATTAACGGGTTTCCTGATGCGCATCTCGAAGTTAGTAAAGGTGAACCTGTTGAAATCTCCCCAGAGGGAGGCCAAAGTGTACGAGTTGACCCAGCTCTCCATATTCGAGTAATTTCCGGGGAAACAGTTATAGGAAGCAGGATTGGGTTTGCGTCAAAATTTAATGACCGGGATACCATCGACTTTGAGTTGACGTTAAAACGTGACGGCGAGACCTGGACACTGAGAAATTTTTCCCGGCCGGGAAGCGAAGAAATAATTGAGAGAGACACCGAGAATCCGAAGGTTCCGGTCGAGGTCGGCCCTGACGGCCAGTAATCAAGTATAACCGGTAACCTTTTAAGTGGTTGTGAGAATAACATCCATCATATTATTCCACCTGTTTTTCCTGGTCCGCGGTATGCTGTACCCGGTCCCGGTTAAAGTCCCGGAGAATAACGGCTGCCGGTATTTGGTGAATTACAATCAGAAGGACTATAACTTTGCCGAACAGAACTGGGTCATTCTGCAGGACCGGCGGGGTATAATCTACGCCGCCAACCAGGCCGGGGTGCTCGAATGCGACGGCGTTGATTGGGGCGGCGTCGTGCTCCCCCGCACGCGCTCCATGGATATGGATAATTCCGGCGCCATCTACGTGGGTGGGAAAGATGAAATCGGTTTTATTGACACGAAAGCGGATGGTTCTCTAACTTATGTTTCACTGCTTCGGTATTTAGACGAAAACGAACTTGACTTTGGCTGGGTTATGAGTACCCATGCCACAGAAGCGGGAATCTATTTCAGGACTTCGAAATTTCTCTTCCGCTTCCAACCGGAAGCGCGAGAATTGAAAACCTGGCGGCCCTTAATAGGGGAATCCGGCTTTGCCGGTTCCTTTGTCTGCCGCGGCAAGTTGTTCATCCGGTACAAGAATATTGGACTCATGCAGATGGTGGACGACAAATTAGAATCTGTCCCCGGTGGAGACTTATTTGCCCGAAGGGGTATCTATGCCATGTTTCCCTTTAATGAGCGGGAATTGGTTGTCGGTACCCAGGATGGATTCTACCTCTTTAACGGCAGGAGAATGGCGCCTTTTCCCACAGAAGTGGATGACTATATAAAAGAAAAACAATTGAGTCACGGAATCCGCTTAGAATCGTCACCCGGCCTCTTTGCCCTGAGCACCCTGCGCGGCGGTCTGATCATTATCGATTCCCGGGGCAGGCTGAGGGAGATTTTTACCCGGGATAGGGGGCTGCAGGATGACAATGTGAAATTTGTTTTCGAAGACTCGCAGGGTAACCTGTGGTTAGCCTTAGAGAAGGGAATAACGAAAATCGAGTACGCGTCGCCCTTCTCTTTTTATAATGCCGAATTTTCGGGCCTGCAAGGAATTGTTTTGGCCATTGTTCGTCACGGTTCCCCTGGAGTTTTACATGTCGGCACCACCAGGGGTTTGTTTATCCTCAAGCCCGGTGGGAAATTCCAGCCGGTTCCGGGAATTACCGACGAATGTTTCGCCCTGCTCTCTACCGGAGGTTCCCTCTTAACGGCAACCAACAGCGGTCTTTTCTACTTCGTTGCGAAGTCCAACAATCCGCTGCCCCGTGAGATAATCGCGGCTCCAACTTATTTTTTACAGTCTTCAAGGCAGATGCCGGGGTACATCTGGGCCAGGACCAACAGCGGACTTTTTTCCTTGTTCAGGCAAAAAGAGGATTGGGTGGTAATACATCGATTTGAAAACATCAGCAAAAAAAATGCAACTATCGTTGAAGATGAAAGGGGGAATTTGTGGTTGGGTACGTTAACCGGAACGAACGAGGCGCTGCTGAAGATCGAGTTCCCGGTCGACAACCGGGAGAAGAAAGAGAAAGGATTCAAGAAAATTTATTATAATAAATCTCAGGGTCCGCCGGATGAAGAAATACGTGTTTTCCGGGCGGCCGGACACGTGATTGTTTCCACCAAAAAAGGAATATACCGGTTTGATGAGAAAGAGAATCGTTTTATACCCGACCTTACCTTTGGCAAGCTCTTTGCCGACGGTTCACGCCGGGCATTATACATCGTCGAGGACCAAAACAGGCAAATCTGGCTGCATACCTTCCGGGGGCGGTTTGAAAATTTCCGGGCCATTCCCCAGCCAAAGGGAACCTATTTAATAGAAAAAAAACCTTTTCTCCGGCTTCCTAACGAGCAGATAAACATAATATATCCTGATCCGGATAAAAGTATTACCTGGTTTGGCGGTAATGAAGGGCTGGTATGCTTTGACAACCGGGTAAAAAAGACCACCGTCTTGCCCTTCCGGGCCCTCGTCCGCAAGGTAGAGTCAATCGTTGATAGGTCGGTAATTTTTGGGGGAAACCGAACCGGAGATTCCTTTCCCATGCCTCACATCGAATATAAAGACAGAAGCATCCGCTTCCGGTATGCCGCCCCTTTTTTTGATGATGAATCCGCCACCAGCTATCAAGTTTACCTTGAAGGAAACGAGAAAAGTTGGGGTGAATGGACGGAGGAGAGAAGAAGGGAATACCCCAACTTAGATGCCGGGTTCTATACCTTCCATGTGCGAGCCAGGAACGTGTATGAAAATAAAAGCCGGGAGGACAGCTTCCACTTTCGTGTCCTGCCGCCCTGGTACCGCACCTGGTGGGCTTATTTTATCTACGCTATTTTCTCTGTCCTGTGTATTTATCTTTTCGTAAAATGGCGCTCCCGGAAATTGCTGCGGGAAAAGCAGCAGTTGGAACAGGTCGTGAAAGACCGGACAAAAGAAGTATACGAAAAAAACCTACTATTAGAAGAGCAGGCCGGGAAGCTGAAAGAACTGGATAAGGTGAAATCCCGGTTTTTCGCCAATATTTCCCACGAGTTCCGCACACCCCTCACATTGATAATGGGGCCTCTGGAACAAGTACTCTCCGGCTGCCGGGACCGGAAACAGGTCGAGGACATCAACATCGCCCTGCGCAATTCCCGGCGTTTACTGGCTTTAATCAACCAATTGCTGGACCTGTCGAAATTGGAGAGCGGCAGGATGCAATTGCAGGTGTGCCGGCAGGATATAATTCCTTTTTTAAAGGGCCTGGTCGGCTCCTTTGAATCCACGGCCCGGCAAAAGAACCTGGATTTAAATTCCCATGCCGCGGAAGAGGAAGCCTTACTCTATTTCGACACGGAAAAAATGGAAAAAATAATCACCAACCTGGTAGCCAACGCGGTAAAGTTTACCCCGGCCGGGGGCAAAATTACCGTGACGGCAGCCGCACACACCGTTCCGGACGAAAATTATCCCGGGGGATATTTCGAAATCAGGGTGGGCGACAGCGGCATCGGTATTCCCGAAAAACAATTGCCTTATATCTTCGACCGCTTTTACCAGGCCGTGCTCACCCCTTCCCGAAAGCAGCGTTCCGAAGGCACCGGCATCGGCCTGGCCTTAGTCAAAGAACTAATTATTCTGCATCACGGCGAGATTGCGGTAAACAGCCGTGAAGGTAAAGGCAG
>JAGLQA010000707.1 GCA_023137075.1 Candidatus Aminicenantota bacterium | reverse complement strand
CCGGTTTCGGGGAAACGAGGTGAATGATGGCATTACGATTAAGCATTCTTGACATTGTAGTATTTATCGCTTTTATTGTTACTGTAATCGGCGTAGGAATTTATAAAAGCCGCCAGGAGAAATTAACCAGCGAAGGTTACTTCCTGGCCGGCAGGGGATTAAGCTGGTGGCTGATCGGGTTTTCACTGATTGCTGCCAATATCTCCACCGAACAATTTGTCGGCATGTCAGGGCAGGCCGCCGCCGGAGTGGGGCTTGCGATCGCCAGTTACGAATGGATGGCTGCCATTACCCTGGTGGTAGTGGCGTTCTTTTTTTTGCCGAAATTCCTGAAAAGCGGCATTTTTACCATCCCTGAGTATTTAGAGTATCGCTACAACCCGGCTTCCCGCTCAATCATGGCCGGTTACACCATGATTATTTATGTGTTTGTAACCATAGCCGCGGTCATCTATTCCGGGGGTATCACCATTAATACCGTTTTCCGGGGACAGAACATCCTGGGTATTCCTATCACCGTCACCTCCTCATGCTGGATGATCGGTATCCTGGCTACTATCTATGTGGCTACCGGCGGATTAAAGGCCTGTGCCTGGGCCGATTTAATCCAGGGTTCGGCCCTGATCCTCGGCGGCGCCATCGTAATGGTTTTAGCTGTCGATAAAATCGGCCAGACCGATTTCCCCCAATTGGCCGGAACTGCTGTGGAAAAAGCCGGAGGTGTGGCCAAGTTCATGGCGTTAAACAAGGACAAGATGCACATGTTTTTACCGGCCTCAAACTCGGTGGTGCCCTGGACAGCATTGCTTATCGGCTTGTGGATACCCAATTTTTATTATTGGGGGCTGAATCAATATATTTCCCAGCGGGCTTTAGGCGCGAAATCGGTTAAAGAGGGGCAGAAAGGCACCATCTTCGCAGCCGCTTTAAAATTGCTGATTCCTTTTATTATTGTCATCCCCGGGATCATTGCTTTTAACCTGTATCATGGCGATATGGCAGCCGAAGCAAGAATCGACAATAGTCTGCTATTTCAGAAGTATGAGGCAATAAAGGATAAACCGGGGGAGGAACTGATTGCTTTCAGGTGCAATGAAGATTTTAAAAAACTCTACCCGGACAAAGCGTTAGAATTAGAAGCCTATAACCGGCAGGTCGAAGAATCGGCAAAAGATTCCGGTAGAGAAGTGAACGAAGAAACCTTGGTCGGTTATCAATATGACTCGGCCTATGGCCTGCTGCTGAAGAAACTTATCCCTATCGGCTTATGCGGTCTCATGTTCGCGGCTATTGCCGGGGCGGTTATGAGTTCATTGGCCTCGATGCTGAACTCGGCTTCTACCATATTCACCATGGATATTTACCGTAAATACATCAAAAAAGATGCCTCACAAAAAACCTTAGTAGGTATCGGCAGGGCCTGTACGGTGATTTTTGTGGTGATTGGCTGCCTGATAGCGCCCCTTTTGGGGGATCCGGCATTTAAAGGCATCTTTAATTATATCCAGGAATTCCAGGGGTATATTTCCCCCGGCATCCTGGCTGCCTTTATTTTCGGATTATTTGTGAAACGGGCTCCCGGCAGCGCCGGGATATCGGCCCTTTTGTTAAGCCCGGTGGTTTACGGTTTTTTAAAGCTGGTATACGCGATTACCGGCATCACCCTGCTAAACGCCTTTCTCAATCGCATGGCAATAACCTTTGGCGTGATATTCGTCGTGATGACAATTATTACCCTGCTTAAACCACTTCAGGAACCGCGAAAAATGCCGGTGCGAGAGGGCATTAAAACGGAATCGTCACCCTACGTGAAAGCGGCCGGAATCTTCGTCGTCGTCGTTACTATTATTTTGTACATCATATTCAGATAATCCCGCCTAAACGAACTCCCACCTGGGACAGCGAGAATGCGCCAAAAGGTGACAGCTATTTGAGATGACCCGAAGGGTCTTCCGTGGCTGCCCCCGCCGGGGGCAATTATGAGGAATAAAATGTTAAACAGCCGTGTTGTTAAAGAGTCTTTCTCCCTGATCTACGGCAGCAATGAACGCGTTATCCGGGAGCAGGTAGATCGATATCAAAAACTTTTGAAAAAATTTAAACATTATTTTGCCGGCATCGATGATTCGGATATTCAATTATTCAGTACGCCCGGACGGACGGAAATCAGCGGCAATCATACGGATCACAACCACGGCCGGGTAATAGCCGCTGCTGTCAATTTAGATGCGATAGCCGCGGTGGTAAAAATTCCCGCCGACAAAATCATCGTTTATTCGATAGGGTATGAGCAAAGGTTTGCGGTGGACCTGAATGAATTGAACCCCCTCAAAGAAGAGCAGGGGACCACCAATGCCCTGATCCGGGGGATTGCCGCCCGGTTCCGGGAATTGGGCCATCAAACCGGCGGTTTTTTTGCCTGTATTTTTAGTGACGTGCTGCCCGGTTCGGGACTCAGCTCATCTGCCGTTATCGAGGTTTTAATCGCCGATATTTTGAATACCCTGTACAATGGAAAAAAAATCGCCGAGGAATTATTGGCAATCATCGGGCAGTACGCGGAAAACAACTATTTCAATAAACCCTGCGGTTTGATGGATCAATTGACCTGCGCCAAAGGAGGGATTGTTACCATTGATTTTGAAAATCCCCAACAACCCCAGGTAAAAAAAGTAAATTTTGATTTTAACCGGGAAGATTTCAGTATATTAGTGGTAAACACGGGCGGGAGCCATGCAGACCTTACCGACGATTATGCCGCTATTCCCCGGGAGATGAAATCGGTGGCCGAAGCCTTAGGAAAAAAGGTGTGCCGGGAAATCGATTATAACGAAGTGATGCGAAACCCGGGTAAGCTGCGCGCCTCGGTCGGCGACAGGGCTATCTTAAGGGCGCTGCATTTTATAGCGGAGAACCGCCGGGTAGAACTCCAGGTTGACGCCCTAGAAAACAACAATTTCGAGCTTTTTTTAAATTATGTGCGGGAATCGGGAAACTCATCGCTGCGCTGGCTGCAAAACTGCTATACCGCGAGAAATACTGCGGATCAGGGAATCACCTTAGCTTTGGCGTTATCGGAAAAATATATAAAAGAGACCGGCAGGGGCGCCTGCCGTGTTCACGGCGGTGGATTTGCCGGTACCATCCAGGTTTTCCTTCCGAATCAAGCGCTGAGCGACTATATCCGCATGATAGAACCGGTATTTGGCAAGGGCTGCGTATCGGTGTTGACCATTCGCCCCGAAGGCACCCGGCACCTGAATCCCGGGCAATCATTTTTTCCGCAAAAGGGCCTATGACTTTTTGGAGGCAATGTGAAAAAAATGATTTTTAATTTGAGCATTCGTGCAAAATGTGATATAAATAATTTACCGAAAGGAGGTAAAAAATGAAGAGAGGTTTTTTAATCTCATTATTGGTTTTGCTTTTAATGGTTCCCCTTTATTCAGCGGGAGATTTTTCGATCTCTTTTACCGGTAACTACCTTAGCCCTTCAGACGATGATTATAAGAAAACCTACGGAAGCGGTGTGTTTTACCCGGAACTGAAGTTGGGTTATGAAATAGCCGGCAACTTTTCCCTGTGGGCCGGGTTTGGGATATTGTCGGCAAAGGGAAACACCCCGATTCTTGAAGCAGAGGCCAAATCGAGTCAAAAGCTTATGTCTTTCGGAGTTGGCTATAATGGAGACTTCTCACGGAAGTTGGGATACAAAGTTGAGTTAGGAGCCGTTTATTTCAGTTACAAAGAAGAAGCGATGGAAGTTGAAGTGACCGGTTCCGCCTTTGGATTCAGGGCTGATGCGGGGATTATTTTCAATATCACCGGTACTTTTTTTGCTGAGCTAACCGTGGGCTATATATCTGCCGGTGACACGGTTACACTGGAAGGAGAAGATGAGGACATAAAGTTTGGCGGGGTTAAGGGAGGTATCGGCCTGGGAATCAGGTTTTAACTTACAGTAAAAGCAACCATCAACTGCTTTATGTGGCATCGTTAATAGGGAAATCGCAGGGAATACGGACAGGGTGAAGTCCTGTCCACAGTCTGCGGGATAGTAGATGTCTTTGGGGAAAACAAAAAATTGAAAAGGAGGATTTCATGCGAAAATTCATGAATATTTTATTTGCCTTGATTATTGGCATAACCCTTGCCCCTGACTGCCGGGGAGATGTAAATATCAATTTAGAAAGGACGATAATGAACCGGGGACAAAGTTCCCTGACGATCAGTCCCGGTTATGGAAATACCCCTTTATACTTCATCCCCAACAAAGGCCAGGTGGCTGAAAAAGCGCTGTTTTACGCGAAGACGCCCGGCTACACGTTGTGGCTGAAAAAAAAGGGATTGGTATTCGATAGT
>JAGLQA010000706.1 GCA_023137075.1 Candidatus Aminicenantota bacterium | reverse complement strand
AAATTGGGCAGGGGCAAGCCCTGCCACTACAAAAATTGTTCATCTTATGAAACCCTGTAGGGGCGTGCCCTTGCGGCCGCCCAGACTAAGTTTGATGGGAATTTTAGGTATTAAACACTTGTAATTTTCTTTTTTTTATGTCATAACATTACGTTAACGTTTGAATAAAAAGATAAGATCGAAAGTATTTTTTTTAAGCGACAAAATATAAGTAAAAAGGAGGCAACATGGCTGATGAAGTTATTGATTTTGAAGAACTTCGAAAAAAACTTAAACCAAAGACAATTTTATTAATTGTCGTAATTGGGCTAATTCTATTGATTGGATTTTCCAGTTTCTATATGGTCGATCAAAAGGAGGAGGCCGTAATCCTGCTGTTAGGGAAATACAACCGGATTACCGGGCCGGGTTTACACTTCAAACTCCCCTTCGGCATCGAGAAAAACTATAATGTCCCGACACAGAGAATCTTGAAAGAAGAATTCGGTTTCAAGACAGAAAGGCCGGGGGTCACCACCAGCTACTCCAGGGGAGATTATTCCCACGAGTCCATCATGCTGACCGGTAACCTTAATATCGTGGATGTGCAGTGGATCATTCAATACCGGATTACCAATGCCAGGCACTGGCTCTTTAACGTGCACAACCAGGGAAAAACCATCCGTGATATCTCCCAATCGGTGATTAACCTACTGGTAGGAGACCGCACCATCTTCGACGTTATCGGGTCCGAACGGGCAAATATCGAATTAAGAGGCCAGGAAAGGATGAACGAATTTTTCAAACTGTACCAGATCGGCGCTACAGTCACCACCGTAAAACTGCAAAACATCGTTCCACCCAAAGGCGCGGTCCAGGACGCTTTCGAGGATGTCAACAAATCGATCCAGGATAGCAACCGCCTGATTAACGAAGGAAAAGAAGCCTATAACAAGTCCATACCGAGAGCCCGCGGTCAGGCTCAGCAAGTTATCCAGGCCGCGGAAGGTTACGCCCAGAAGAAGGTCAACTTAGCTAAGGGTGATGTGGCACGGTTCTTAGCTGTACTCGGCGAATATCGGAAGAATCCGAGATTGACCCGGATGAGGTTGTATTACGAGATGTTTGAAGAAGTTTTTAAAGAGGCAGGAGATACCGACCTGATCGACAAAAATCTGAAAAACTTTATCCCCTTCAAATCGATCCAGGATAAGAAAGGAGGTGACAAATGAAAAAATCTAAAGTCATAACCATAGCAATCGTTGTTCTGGCGGTTATTTTCTTAATGATGGGCCCCTATTTTCTCCTGGAGGAAGGAGAACTGGCTGTGGTGACCCGCTTCGGAAAAATAATAACAACGGAAAATGAAGCGGGTTTAAAATTCAAGATGCCGGTAATCGACCAGGTCATGAAATATACCAAAAAAATTCAATCCTGGGACGGCGACGCGCAGCGGCTGCCTACCGAAGAGAATCAATTCATCCTGGTCGATGTGACTGCCCGGTGGAAAATCACGGATTCCAAGTTGTTCTACGAATCGGTGGGTAGCACTCCCCAGGCCCATTCCCGCTTAGACGATATCATCAACTCCAGTGTGCGTAAGGTCGTGGCCCGTAACTCGCTGAGGGAATCTGTCAGAACCTCTAATATCATTAACGAGATCGAAAGAAAAGATGTGTATCGAACCGAACCCACTTCGGAAGAGGAAGAAGAGGGCAAGATCGCGGAAACTTCAACCTTCACCAAAACCGTATTCCCTGAAATCCAAAAAGGCCGCACGGAACTTTCGGATGAAATGCTGGCAGAAGCAAAAGAGAATACCGGGGCCTATGGTATCATACTGATCGATATTATTGTCCGGCAGATCAAGTATTCCCCCGACCTGACCGTCAGCGTTTACAACCGCATGATCAAAGAGAGGAACCAGATCGCCCAGGCTTTCCGGTCCCAGGGTGAAGGTGAAAAGGCCAAATGGATGGGTAAAATGGAGAGAGAACTCCTGATCATTCAATCCGATGCCGAGCGGCAGGCCAAAGAGACCAAGGCAAAGGCGGACGCCATTGCCTTAGATATCCGCAACAAGGCATACAGCAAGGATGCCGAATTCGCCGAATTCTGGATCGCCCTGACCCAATACGAAAAAATCCTTCCCAAAATGAGAAAAGTCCTGACCACCGATTTCGAATTCTTCAACTATTTATATAAAAGAGGAGGCAAATAACCCCTCGCGGCCCCACGGCCCCACAAGGACTTCCGGCAGTTCGGGTGCGGCAAAAAGGTTTTAAAGCAAGCAGGGGCGAACCTTGTGTTCGCCCTGATCCACAATCGTAACTGTAAACGAGCGATCAAGCCATGGACGGTAGGGAATTTCGCCGCTGGGTAGAATCAGGGCTGCGGGAATATACCCGCGATCCCTGGTTCTTTCTCAGGGAATTGGCGCAAAACAGCCGGGATGCGGGGGCCGCGGCCATATGGGTAAACGCGGAGCAGCGTCCCGGCGGAAGTGAGATACTGACCTTCAGGGACAATGGCGGCGGTATGTCCTATGAGCATGCCTGCCGCTATCTCTTTCGTCTCTATGCCTCCAGTAAAGAACAGGATCATCACGCTGCCGGTATGTTCGGTATCGGCTTCTGGTCGGTTTTGCGCATCGATCCCCGGAAAATAACCATAGAGTCCTGCACCGGAAAATCCTCCTGGGCAGTCGTGTTGGACGGGGAACTTAACATCGAAAAAATCCCGCCGGCGCTGAAGAATCACGGTACCCGGGTGACCCTTGAATGGCGGAGCGGATTCGGCAGTCAAGAGAAATTGTTGGCTGCGGTAAAAAAAGCGCTTCTCCGTTACTGCTGTTACCTGCGCAAACGGGACGGCAAAGGCACATCGTTGCCGGTTTTTTTTAGCGGCGAAAATATCGCCCGGCCCATCCGGGCGCCGGGACCTGTTTCCCTTACCTTTAAAAGCGGGTCCATCGAAGGTGCGGTAGGATTGGCTGCGGAACCCCAGGTTCTACTTTTCGCCCGGGGCTTACCGGTGTGGCGCGGAACCAGCCTGCAGGAACTTTTCCACACCACCTCTACTAAAGCGGACAACTGCGAATTAACCCGGGGATTGGCCCCGGTATTCATTCTCAACGGCAATAATTTAGATGTTAATATCTCACGCAATCGAGTGCTCGATAACCGGGCCTTAAGGAGAATGAAAAAAACCGCGGACGCGGCCTTAACAAGATTGGTGCGGTTCCATGCGGATAAAGCGCTGCCCGTGGATTTTCGGCACTTTTTTTATCGCCTAACAGACCTGTCAAAACGGGCCTACCGCCGCTGCCGCCGCTCTTTCCCGGCACAACTGGCGCTGCTCCTGATTATCATCCTGCCTTTAGAAGTTTTCCTGCTGAACAAATTTTTTACCCCGCCCGAAAAGGCCCGGAATACCCCGGCTCTTTTTTTTGAGGAGCAAAACCGCTACACCGGCGCCACGGTAAAGACTCTTTCCCGGGCCGCCCCTTTGGATATGTCTTACGAACCGCCGCTCAGTACCTGGTTTAAACTATTTGCGGCAGAAAAATATGACCCGGTTAGAGGATTCATCCGGTCCGGCGACCAGGACCGTTTTGTTTTTCCAGCTCCGCCCCAACGATGCTTAAATCCCCCCTTAGCGATTAGGTTAAAACTGAACCGGGGCGGCCGCATTTTTTTACCTAAACCTGCGGGTTACACCGTGGCGCCGGGGAGTCTCACCCTTAATGACGCACCCTTCACCGGGATTCAATTTAATGCTGCGGGCGAAGCGGTTCTCACCATTCCCGAAGGTGGGGGAGTACTTCGCTGCCGCTGCTGCCCGGCCACCACCGGGAACAACAGGATAAAAACACTCACCCCGCAGCAAACAACCGCCCTGACCGGGCTGCCCCGGGAGATCAACTTACCCCCATCCATAAAAGCTGAATTAAACCGGTACGCCGGCCATAACCTCGGGCAAAAGGTCGATAAAGCCGTTCGTTTAACCCGGACTATACTACGATACGATAATTCCCGGGATACGGCCGGGCAATACCGAAACGCTCCGGACCAGGGCGATTGGTTTTTGAGGGTCAGCCGGATCGGGAAAGGGGATTGCGATATCATGAACGGTATCACGGTGATTTTTTTAAGACGGCTGGGAATCCCGGCCCGCTTAGTAATTGGTTTCACCGGCGAAGAAGGGCGCGTTTTACCGGGCTTGCATGCCTGGACCGAGTACTTTCACGGCGGTTGGCAGGTTGTCGATTCATCGCTGCAGCCGTCCGGCGCCGGGCTCCCGGACGGAAACACCAGCCCCCTTTCTCACCGGCACGCTGCTGTACCCGGAAATGCAGTGCTCTATTTTTTCATCACGATTATTCTTTCCCTGTGCCCGCTTTTTTTTGTTATCTACCGGAAAAAAAAGCAAAAGGTAAATATTACCGGTTCCACCCGGGAAGGGGATCAGGAAACAACCAGGGAAACCTTAGCGCAAATGGCAGCCGGGGCGCTGTTGAGACCCGGCCTATGGGGATACGACAGCCACATTCGCTATTACCGGATCTTACCGACCCTACACCCGGAGAAACCCGGAAGAAGTATAATTAAGAAATCTATCTCTTTAGACCGGGCGCTGAGTTTAGCGAAGGCGGGAAAACTGCTTAAAAGTCACAGGAATAACCCTCTGGCCCGGAAATTTACCGGTTCCGGCACAGCGGTATTGGATAAAGATGACCCTGCTTTTCGCTCTCTCATTAACCTGCTCCCCGGTGTGATCGACCTTGATTTGGTACTCTCTCTTAAAGCAGTGCCGCCGGACCAGGTGAGTCGACAAAAGGTGGCACAACTGCTTTCCCGGGTCAACAAGCTTTTAAAAAAAATCAAAATGGGCTGTCCGGACTGTAGGTGGGCAGCGGGACTGCGGGACCGGGAATTTTTAGATGTAGAACTGCCGGGCTCCGCCAGGTATATTGCCGTCAATCCCGGAGGCAGGGGGGTGGAAATGTTGGCCTGGCTCTTTTCCCGCAATCCGCAATTGGCGGTGTACAGTCTAATCAAGA
>JAGLQA010000705.1 GCA_023137075.1 Candidatus Aminicenantota bacterium | reverse complement strand
GAACAAATGATTGGAAGCTCAACCATATACTACCGTTCACATGATAAATACTGAATGGTTGGTTATTTTTTAGTAGACACAGAGTTATATTTCAGTTATAATTGGGATATGGAAAGACTGATAGAGATAGTATGTGAACCTGTTCCATTCGATAAAGTCGATAAATCTATCGTAATAGATATTTCACCGTTAAGGAGGTAGCATATGAAATTGGCCGATGTCATCCCTTTACTTGCCGATAAATTACGGGAGGGAAAACTGATACTCTTTGTCGGCGCCGGACTTTCCCAGGGTTCCGGCCTGCCTACCTGGAAAAAACTTTTCGAGCCTCTCTGCGATAAATTAGGGTATCCTGATGCGGAAGATTACCCAAAAGTTGCCACCGCTGTCATTGACGGCGGCATTAAAAACCGGTTGGAACTAATCGAGTACATTACCGACAAAATAGGCAGGGCCAAACCCGAACTAAACGAAAACCACCGGTTTCTGAAAAAGCTCCCCTTCGAAATAATTTTCACCACTAATTACGACAGACTGCTGGAAGAACTGTATGGAGTTATCAATTTGAAGTGCATTTATACGGACGAGGAGATGGCCTATTTCGATCCAAAATCTGCCAAAATGCAGCTTATTTATCTACACGGCGACATTAACCATTCAAGACATATGGTTATCACAGAGGCAGATTACCAGGAATTTGCCGATAAGCACAAATTAATGTTGCAGCGGCTGAAGCTTCTTTTGCAGGAGTATACTTTTCTGTTTATCGGTTACAGTGCCAGGGACCCCAACCTTTTGGCAGTCATCAGCCGGTTCCGCCAACTCTATAAAGAGGATGCCCGCAGGCATTTTATCGTACTCCCTGAGCCCAATAGGATAGAGGTGACCAACCTGCGCACAAGTTACGGTATCGAACCGGTCATTCTGGGCCACCACCGCGAATTAACCGCATTTTTGCGGGCCTTAGTCGAGGTTTATGAAAACCCGAAGAAAGAGGTGCGGCTTGCCATAAATGAAGCTGACACGGAAATTATATCTCTCGAAACAGTTAAAGCAAAAAGCGATGAATTATTTGAAAAGGAGCAGGCCAAACACCGCATCCCGGCGGATTTTAAACCTAAAAAACCGTTCAATGTTCCGAACGAAGATCCCCACTTTACCGGCCGGGAATCGAAGATAGATATGTTAAAAACCGCTCTCCTTGAAAAGCAAACGGTGGGTGTGACCGGGCTTTTCGGCATGGGCGGCATCGGTAAGACCAGCCTGGCCAAACATGTGGCTCATATGCTGAAGAGAGAGAGTTATTTTAAAGACGGCATCCTCTGGCATCGCCTGGAGGCAAAAACCTTGCTTGCCTCTCTGCATGAGATGGCCGATGCCTTCGGAGCTTACTTTTTAAAAGATGAAAAGCTGAATATAGAGGCTAAAACCAGGTATTTCCAGTCAATCATACAGGATTTAGATATTTTGATCGTACTGGACAATGCCGAATATTTAGACAATATCCGCCCGCTGCTGGAAGTTTTAGGAAACCACCCGGTGCTCATTACCAGCCGGCGCCATTTGGGCGGCATGGTCGGAGTAATCGATATCGATCGTCTCGATGTAGAAAAAGCGTCCGAACTCTTTATCAAAACCTGGCGCCTGGAAGACAGGGAAGAGAAGATAAAAAAGGTCATAGACGCATTATCGGTGTATGAACTGAGGACCCTGCACAATATATGCAGCGACCTGTTAGGCGGCCTGCCCCTGGCTGTCACCATTGCCGCCTCGGTGCTCCGGTTTAAAAAAACCGATCTATTAATTTTTGAAAAAAAAATGAACGATAAAAAACTCGACCTGCTCAACGATCCCAACAACGTGTCAAAGGCGGAAGAAAAGGATAGGAATGTGCGTCTTTCCTTCGATTTCTCCTTTTCCCAACCTGAAGTGGAAGGAACCGCCCAGGAGGTTTTTTCCGTAATGGGTATTTTCGGTGGGGAGGATTTCCCGAAAGAAGCGCTGTATAAGATTTTTAAAGAGGAAAAAAACGTAGACATCGACGAGGCAGTGTCGCTGCTGAACCAGCTTTCCATGGTGCGGACCAGGGAAAAGCAGCGCCTCTACCTGCATCCTTTGCTGCGTCAATATGCCTTAGAAAAACTGCCGGATTTTATGGGCGATGTAGCCTACGAAAAATTGTCCGGTTATTATGTCGAGCTTGTTAAAAACAATCCCCAGGCATTGGATTACGAATGGAAGAATGCCCTCTTTGTGGCCGATTGGTGCCTAGCTCATGCTAAAGAAAAGGATGGCCTCTATCTCATTCAAAAGATCGATTGGTTCCTTTACGAGTCGGGCAAATGGAATGAACGCGAGAATTGGCTGAAAAAAGGAATCGAAATCGCCGATAATCTTGAAGATTTATCATATTTTTATAATTTAAATATTCAACTGCAGGATTTGTACGGCAGGCAGGGAAGAGAGAAAGAATGCGGGGAAGTAATAGACCGGCTCCAGGTTTACTGCAGTAAATTCCGGCCGCTGTATAAAAACATCTCCTGGATAAATTATAGCTTAGCTAATTCTCTTACCGTCATAAATTTGCCGGAAAAATCTTTTCAGGTAAACTTAAAAAACCTTAGAGATTGCCTTTTTCTAAAAACAGAAAAACAAACCGGGGCTGTCTATAAGAACCTGGGCAATTTATTTAATAGAAACGGTCTCCATATGCAGGCTTTGGAATTCTATATGGCAAACCTTGTTATAAAAGAAAAAATTGGCTCAAGAGAAAATAAGATCAGGGCAATTGGTGATATAGGTGACCTATATCTGGAGTTAGAAAGGTATGCTGAAGCTTTAGACTGGTATCAAAGGTACGAAAATGGGGCGAAGGAATGTAAAAATAAAGAATTGGAAGCTTATTCCTATCAAAACTACTTTTTTTACTTTCTTAATACAGGAGATCATGAAAAAGCCGGGGAGTTTTTGGGTAAATATAAGGATGCGATAAATGAATTTGGGATGGTATTTTCTCCGGCAAAGTTGAACTATCATGAGGGGCTGCTGGAAAAAGCAAAAAAAAATTATAAAGAGGCTCTTCTTCTTTTTGAAAAGGCAGTGCAATTCTACAACGATTTGAAACAAGAATCTGAAAAGGGGGTATGTTACTTCAATATGGGCATCTGTTACTTGAAGTTGGATAACATAAGGCAGGCCAGGGAGAACCTGGATGCGGCTGGCGAGATTTTTAAGAAGTATGAGATTAACCCCATATCCCGGTGTGAACTAGAAGCTTACCTGGCCGTTTTGGAAGCAAAGTTTGCCTATGACCAACGGGCAGTCAGGCTCCTTAACCGTACAAAGAATACCCTGAAAAAAATCGGGATAAAAGATTCCGGCGAGGTCAAAGAAATAGAAGCGGAGATTCGGCGGGAAATCGGGGCGGATAAGTACGATAAGCTTTTAAAAGAACTGGAAGAAAGTAATGAGATCGATGAGACCATCGACTTAGGCGCAGATTATTTGCATATCGACCCGGCAGAGTTGGAGATAATATCGCCAGGCGATGGCCGGGAAATGCTTTTGGTGCCCTCCGGTTTTACCGAAGCCGAGCATTACGCATATCCCCTTTACCTCTACCCCTTTTATATGGATAAATACCCGGTAACCAATAAGGACTATAAAAAATTCATCGAGGAAATGGATGAAGATGCGCCGACCTATTGGAAAGAGGGGAAAGTCCCCAAAGGGATGGAAAACCACCCGGTAGTGGGTATTACCTATGATGACGCCCTGGCTTATGCCCAATGGGGCGGCAAAGACTTGCCCTTGCAAGAAGAGTGGGAAATTACCGCCGGTATCGGCAAGGGATTTTCCTATCCCTGGGGTAATAATGCCGTGGATTTAAGAAAATATTTTATGCTGCCGACACCCATGGAAGAAGAGGAAAAGCCCGAAAAGAGAGAGGATAAACCCATTAAAAAGGATGGCAGTGCTGCCCCCAAATTACAATCACCCTTATTGCCACAAGACCAATTAAAGGCCAGCGACTTCACCACCGGCGGTAATGACCATAGTGAAATCTTAAATATGAAGATCCCACCTCACTCATTAAAGTTTAATGAAACATATTTCCTAGAATTGTTGAAAAACTCGATCAGTCTAACAAAAGAAGAAAAAATAAAAATCGTTAACAGTATTCCTCTCCTGTCTAAGTACCAAATAGATAAACTGATACATCTTTTCGAAAATGAATCTCTAAAATCTAAACATCTAGCATTAAAAAATTCAAACAAAGGAATCAAATCTGAAACTTTTAATAAATTACAAGCGGGGCTAACGTCCCCTCTTCTGAAAGACTCGGAAATTTCAGAAAATATGTTTATAACCGGCGGTGATGACCATACACCAGTTCTGAATATAAAAATACCTCCTCATCAGCTTAAACTTGATGAAACAAAATTTTTAAAATTACTTGCAAGTAGTATCTCATTAGCAAAAGAAGAAAAAATACGCATAGTGAAATCAATCCCAACACTATCACAATACCAGGTTGACGAATTGCAGCGGATATGTGTCGAAGAACAGAAAAAATTAGCAGAATTGAATACAACATCTAAATATCGTGTTAATTCTGTGGAAGTTGCTAAAACCAATATGGAGCAAGAAAAACTGCTTGGTGAATCCAACTTTGTTATCAAAACCTACCCGGTTAACCGGTTTGCGGAAAACCGCGGTTGTTACGGTGTGTCGGACCTTTTGGGCAACGTATTCGAATATACCGCTTCCCTTACGGAACCGGGAAAGGCGGACAGCCCTTTGATTGTAAAGGGATTTTCCTGGCTGAGATATGCCCGGGAAAATAAAAACGACATTACCGGGATAGAATATTCGTTGACTCACCAACGCTGGGCAGACGTCGGCTTCCGCTGCGTAAAGAGGATATTTCGCAAAGGGGAGGAAAAACGATTTATCGAAACCGGCGGCAAGGCCAGAGAGTGGCAGGGTGAGTGGTTCTATAACCGGGCCAAATATTTGTTTGACAGCCTCTCTTCCGCTTATTTTTATGAAAACCGGGAGACTGTTATAGATAAAGGCATAAAATATTGCCAACAAGTACTCGATTGCTCACCACTGCATAAGCAGGCTGCTTACCTGCTCCTTCGCTTTCTACTCCCGGCTGGGGAAAAAGAGGAGAAGGATTTTAAAAAAATATATGATAATTCGGTCTTTCCCATACTTGAAAACAGCAGAGAACGCTCATCCTTTAACCAAGAACGCGTAGAAGTAGTTTTATCGATGATTAAAGAGGCCGCGGCCTGCAAAGACGTAAGCGTTAGATATGACAAATTAAAAGAGATATTAGAAAAAATCGACGCCTTGCTTCAGGCAGTGGAGAATAACCTGGTAACCGCAGGGTTAAGACTTACCCGCCGCGATACGATCGAATCCCTGGATTATTTACTCAAACGCCATGAAGAAAATTTAAGCTTCTTTTACTATGTTTCAATATTATTTCTCGGCTTGATGAAAATAGATATACGTGCCCTCAGCGAATCTTTAGAAAAAATTGCCGATATTGGAGTTGAATTACTCACTACTGAGATAAAAAAAGGTAAAGACAATACCGCCGCTTTTAAAGTACATAACCCGGGTTTAGCTCCGCTAAATGATATTTTTGTCGAATTGTCGAATATAAAACAGCCGCAAAAACATGATGGGAAAACAATTATTATTGATCAGAAAGAATTTAAGATTCCCCGGTTGGCAAGAGATGAATCATGCGTCCTGAAAACGACTGTAAGTTCGAAAAAAAGCGGTACGTTTCCAATATATTTCACCTTATTCTATACGAATCCAAAGGCCGAGAAAAAGGAACAAGATTCGCAAAAGATAATCGAAAAGCAGATCAGAGTGATTTCTACCGAAAGAAAAACAGCACAAAAGAAGAATGCTTTACTTAATTCCTCGACAGAGGAAGATTAATAAACGAAATTACACACAGGCTCAAATCCTGCCAATCGGTTTCACTCTTTTGCACTGGCCGGATAAAGTCATTCTTTGTAATATTTACTCTGCTGAAAATGTGTTAATGCAAAACTCGCCCCTTCGTCTTTCCTGAAAATTAAAAAAACCGGTTGACATTTTTTTTCAATTATACTACTCTATGGATGTAATATAGGTATGAGAAAAAAGATGAAACCAAAGATTTATCTTGAAACCAGTGTGGTCAGTTACTATACAAACCGTCCAAAACAACGCAATAATGAAAAAACAGATTATTAAAATTGTTGAAAATCAAGGATATGAATGTCCTGTAATATGTTCCCCGGAGGAATTAGAGGAGGAATAAAAATGAAAAAAGATCAGATTGTTGAGGAGGTAAGAAAAGTTCGCGAAGCTCACGCCAAACAGTATAATTATGATTTAAAAAGTATTTGCGAAGACCTTAAAGAGAAGGAAAAGAACTGCGGACACAGTGTTGTTTCGCTACCTCCCAAACGCTACCTCAAAGCCACCGGAAGCTAAAGGGGAAGTAAACCAGGGGGAAAGCCGACGCGCCTGCTGAACTATTAAGTAAATTTTATAAATAGCCCAGGGATTTTAGCTTTTCTTTTAAATCTTTATCATTTTTTATAGATACTTTTTTACTCCGCACCGCGGACGGCACCTTTATAAATTCAGCCAGCTCTTTCTTCATTCCGCGGATCTCTTTCT
>JAGLQA010000704.1 GCA_023137075.1 Candidatus Aminicenantota bacterium | reverse complement strand
TTTTTAATAAGGCAATATTTTTCATCATTAAAAAGTGTTCCCATGGCAAAAAGGGGGCGGCTGCGTACTTTTAACAGACTTTTGCCATCAATTTTTAATTTTCTAAACGGTATGTTTGCCAGATCAAGAATCGTTGGAAACAGGTCTATGATACTTACCGGGGTTTCTATCACGGAGGGTTTAAATTTCCCGCCGGTTATGATAAGAGGAACATGAAGCAATTCATTATAAAGAGTATGCCCGTGTTCAAAATTCTTGTGGTCCCATAATTCTTCGCCATGATCGGAGGTTATAATCACAATCGTATTTTCGAGTAAATTCTTTTCTTTTAGTGTCGATATTATCTTTTTTATTGCGCTGTCAACATACCGGATCTGCCCATCATAGAGTGCAGCCAGGTATTGCCGGTCTTTTTCGGGAAAAGCATCGGCAGCGGTTGCTAACCGGATAGGCTCCAGGCTTATATAACGAGGCATTAATAAATAATTTTCGGTTTTTTCCGAGAAGTAATCATTATATTCATTCCTGTTATAGGGCAGGTGGAGGTCCATATAATGAAGGTAAGCAAAGAATTTCTTGTTTTCTATCCCGGAAATATGGGTCAAAAATTGATCGGTTAATATCATCCCCCACCGTGCAGGCTCAAAAAAAGAATCAAAACCCTGGTAAAAATTGAGCTTCCCACCTATGTTAGGATTACCGCCATTGAAAAACCCGGTATTGTAACCGTTGTTTTTTAAAATTTCAGCAAGGGTAAGAAGCCGGTCCGGTAAGGCGTCGACATTCATTATTGTGTTGTGCCTATTCGGATATAAAGAGGTAAAGATCGATGCTACCGCCGGCTTGGTCCAGGCGGCACAACTATACGCGTTCTTATAGAGAATTCCTGTCGCGGCCATATCATCCATAATGGGTGACGTTTCCCTTGAGTATCCGTAACTGCTCAAATGATCCGCTCTCAAACAATCGACTACGATGAGGATAATATTAGGTCCGGTCGGTTTTTTCCAATTATGGGCCGATAGAAAAACAATGAGGCTGAAAATGAAAAGAAGAATGACCGCAGGAATCGTGACCCATGCAATGTACTTAAATTTAAAGAATTTGAAAATCTTTTCCCAGCTTTTTTTCAACAAAAGCCAACCCACTAAGCAGGTAAGCAGCAATATCCCGATATTTAATATAACATTTAAAATACCAAAGTGAATGGACGCCCATTTACCGTTAATCGTCCACTCGCTGTATATCAGAAAAATGAACGTTAAGACGTAAGCCGCATAAGTTTTCAGCATCTTCGGATTTTCGACCCGCAGGATAAGCCCGATTTTAAATATCTTTGCAAAAAACAGTTTCCATAATATGTAGGCAGCCAAAACAATCAGGTTGATTATAAATATCGGCATTAACCAATCAAATAAAGGGCCTTTGAGTGCCATCGCTGCCAGTCTAACCATTTTATCAGAAAGATATTCGTTATCGGAAACATGAAACAACGCGAGCTTCAACTTCTCGAAGGAAACAATTAACCCGGTATAAAAAGAAATCGTCGTTGTTATGATTGTTAATTTTATAATATCAGATTTTTTGAAACCGGTCATATTGTGTCACCTGCGGCCCGCTTTTTTCTTAATACTCGCTTCATAGGAAATTCGTTTCGCCTCCTCATGCTTATAGTAATGAAAAACGCCTTTATTGTCAATAGATCAATACCTCCCAAATCCACCTGTCGCTCGCCAATAATAAATCCGGTTAACAAATAGATTAAACAGTGTCACATTATCATTCATGTCGAACGGAATTTTGTCTTTTGACTGGTTAGAATCGCTCAAACTATCCCGAAGGTAACTCATTGAACGTTTGATGTGCCTTAAAGGAAGAATTATCTCATCAGGTAGATGAAGTTTAATATTAATTTTGACAAAAACGGTGTGATGTTTTATAATTAGGCATTCAAAATTGCGCTCGTAGCTCAATGGATAGAGCGTTTGACTACGAATCAAAAGGTTGGGGGTTCGAGTCCCTCCGGGCGCGCTTTTCTCTATGCTAAAAAACACGGTTAGAAAAGGGTTTCTCCGAAAGATTTTGGGAAGAAACTGCGACATGAGAAAAAATAAAAAAAAGATGGACTGCAGCATGTACGAGATCATCTCTAAAAAAAGAGATGGCAAAGCATTAAGCCAAAAGGAAATCCGTTTTTTTATCCGGGGGTATGTATCGGGAGACATCCCGGACTACCAGGCCGCAGCCCTGTTGATGGCAATCTACCTGCAGGGCATGAACAGTCGGGAACTTTCATTCCTGACCGAGACCATGATTCGTTCGGGTGAGCGCTTCTCCCTGGCCGAGATACCGGGCAAGAAGGTGGACAAACACAGTACAGGAGGAGTCGGGGACAAGGTGAGTTTTATCGTGTCGCCCCTGGCTGCTGCCTGCGGTATAAAAGTTCCCATGCTATCGGGCAGGGGGTTAGGTCATACGGGCGGGACTTTAGACAAACTCGAATCCATACCCGGCATGAACGTATCCCTGACACCCGAAACCTTTAAACGGGTCCTGGCTGATGTGGGTATGGTCATCTGCGGCCAGACGGAAAACATCGTTCCCGCAGACAAAAAAATATACGCACTGCGAGACGCGACCGCCACCATCGGTTCCATTCCGCTTATTACCGCCAGCATCATGAGTAAGAAGTTAGCCTTAGAAACCGACGGCATTGTTTTAGATGTCAAGACAGGCAGAGGTGCCTTTATGCCGGGTCTGGACGATGCCCTCCGGTTGTGCGAAACCATGGTAGAGACCGGGGAAAAAGCGAACCGCAAGACCATCGGGATCATTACCAACATGGACCAACCCTTAGGCAAAGCCGTGGGAAATTCTTTAGAGATTATCGAGTCGATCGAGGCGTTGAAAGGGAACGGGCCGGATGATCTTATGGAAGTATGTTTCGCCGTTGCCGCCGGCATGTTGGCCGCCGGGGAGGTAACCGATAATCCCGGCACTGCCCGGAAGTTATTAACGGAAGCATTATCTTCCGGGAGGGCCTTGAAAATATTCAGGGAATTTATTACTGCCCAGGGGGGGGATGCGCGGGTGTGTGAAAATTACGATCTTCTCCCGCAGAGCAAGTGCCGGGTTTTTTTAAAAGCGGAAACCGGCGGTTTCGTTTCGGAGATCGATGCCCTGGAAGTGGGGCGGGCGGCCGTCGATATCGGCGCCGGCCGCAGGAAAAAAGAGGACAACATCGATCATGCAGCCGGTTTTGTTTTTAATAAAAAGATCGGCGACCGGGTTAAAATAGGCGACCTTATCGTAACGGTTCATGCCGGGGATATGGATGAAGCGGAATGCGCGAAAGAGAGATTGAAGCGGGCGGTTGTTATTTCAAGCGGGCGGCGCCCGCAACCCTCACCCCCTGCCCACGTGGTGGGCCCGGAAATGATCCGTTTTAATAGGCATTCATCTTGATCGCAGGGACCGGACCTGGAAGATAAAATTTTGCAGGGAAAGCCGGGCCGATTCTTCACCGCTGGATTTTTGCTCGTAATCCAATTTGTAAATGATATCCAGTATATCCAGCAGCCTCTTTTCAGAAAAACTCTTAACGGAATTCATGAATTTATTTAAGAAATAGGGATGCTGCTGCAGTACTTTGCCGATATCATTGACCGGGAACCGGCGTTTCAATAAAAATTTCGCCGTAAAAATTTTATTGTAGTAAGTAATCAATGTGGCGATTATCAGGGTCGGTTTGATGCCGTTTATAAAGAGGTAGCGCAAAACTTTTAAATAGGTGGTGGCGTCTTCCTTCTCGATAGCGTCGGTGAGATCCCATATGGAGTGGGCTTCTACACCGGTGATTATTTCATCGATATCCTGGGAATCGAGCCCTTTATCCTCTACATCGGCAATCGCTAATTTCGGCAGTTGATGCAAGATGGAGATGAAATCATCCCCTTTTATATCGATAATCCGTTCTAAGGCGCTGGCTGTGATAGAGATACCATCCTTTTTTAAAGATTTTTTAACGAAATGTTTGACTTCCCGGTCGGATATTCGATCTAAATTGACACAATAGGTTTGAGGAGATTCCAGTTCCTTTAATAATTTATCCACCTTTTGTTTTTTAACCTGTTTGAAATCATCCCTGGTTAGATTCAAAGACAGGAAAATAATAAAAATCGTGTTGGGATTGGGTTTTTGTATATATCTTTTCAAAATATCCTTATCGCCTTTAGCCGGGGTTATTTTTTTCACTTCTCGAATCACGGCGGTGATTATTTTCCGTGACTGGATAAAAAAATTCGAACTGTTGGCTTCCTCTATAATCTCCCCCCACTGCACACCCCCTTCGCCGTCGAAGTAGTAGCGCCGGAAGTTAAAATCATTCTTCTTCTCAAGAAAGGTGTCCACAAAGGCCTGGATTATTTTCTCTCCTAAAAATTCGTTAAAACCATAGAGGATATTGACGGGAAAGGTTTCCCCCTTGCTCTCGATTTTATTTAAGAAATCGAAAAAGGAAATTTCAGCCATTTTAAAAATTCTCGAGTATGGTAGTCACCACACTGGAAGCAAACTTAGCCGCGATTTTTTTGAGTGTTTCCGTTTCCTGGGAAAAGAAATCCCCGGTATCAATCTCGTAGGTATCCACATACAGCAAACTTTCGTCCCGGTAGATAATATTATTGGTTTTTAAATCGATAAATTTCACTGTGAGCAGGATTCTCACTTTGTAGAGATTGGCGGTACTTTCCCTGGTAGATGAGATGGGTTTTACGTCGAACCGGCTAATTTCTCCTTCAAGCAGGGAGTCCGCTTTCTCACGGTTGCCGACCAATGCCAGGTTGCTCCGCTTGATAAACTCATCCCTGACCGCATAGGTCACGAATTGTTCCGCCTGAAACCGGGTGGTTTTATTATCAAAATCCGGGATAAAAATGGTTTTGATGTAACTGGGCACCTGATTTCCGTAACCGGACAAACGGTAACCACAATTAGTCAGGCCCAATAACGTCAAAACAAGAACGGTTAACGCAACACATCGATATTTCATTAATCTTCTTTCCATATTGTTTTTATAACATTTCACCGGCCTATTTGTCAATAAGAAAGGATATTATTTCTGAAATTTCCGTCTGAATTTGTCCGCCGGAGGGTGAGGCGCGTTTTCCAGGACTTGTTAAAGGCGATAAACCCGGCACGTTGAAAAAAATCCAAATAAGGCTTACCTTTAAGAAAAGGGGGCAGGGGAAAGAGAGGTCCTCTTTCCCCTGCCCCCTGTGTGTATATAAGGAGGTGAGAGGGTAAAAGCTTTACTTTGAATCAAAATCGCCGCAGCCCGGCATATCGTTTTTATGCC
>JAGLQA010000703.1 GCA_023137075.1 Candidatus Aminicenantota bacterium | reverse complement strand
ATACAAAGACTTGCCCGACAGCGCACCTGCCGGGAGACTATCAAAGTAAGCAGAGGTCAGGTTACCGTCGGCTACTACGATACCGCCTGTGTAGCCGTGGCCGATTCGCCCCCAATATTTTAAATTGGGGCAGCATAACCAATTATCGATCTCTACGGTATTTTCTTCGCTGCCCAAAAGTTTTTTGGCAGTATAACCTGCGGCCACGGCAACATCGTAAGAGTATTCGATGCCGGCCACCGCGGTTGGAATACCTGTCTCACAGGTACTCAGTAAAATCTCCACCGTCTCATCGGGACAGTCGCAGGCACGAGTGGCAGGCAGCCAATCCGTCGATGAATCTCCGTATTTCAGCACATAATTCTTCTCTATACTCCGGAACCGGTAATTATCACTTACGGTTATCCTCACAATATCCATGCCGTAGCTGTCTTTTTTCAATAAAGCCACAATCAGGAAATCGCCTTCACGGTCTCCATCCATATCGATAACGTCGATTGTTCCCCTATGGTATTTCGCTTTCTTCTCGCGCAAGTTAAGCGCTTTTACGACCGATTTAATAATATTTTTTTCGCTTTTCTCTAACCCGGGAATATGCTTAAAGGCACTGGCATAAATGGAAATCGGTTTTTGCTTGCCATTGTTCTGGGCTACAGCAGCGGTAAGCTGCGAAAAAGCAACCATTAGGATGGTGAATATAATCAATAATACTTTAAATTTAACATCTAGTTTTTTCATGTATTCTCCTATGTTGTATTTAGTTGATAAATATCTTCGTTTAATAACATTTGTGAGATTTTGCCGGCATCCGGACAACCGGGCCCGGATGCCCCAATTCAATGAATTTAAACCTCACTAAATTTAGGGTTAAATTCCTAATATAATCATTACAACCTTTTTTGTTCATTCCAAAATCACCAGGGATTGCACTTAGTATACGTATTTTAAACGATAGTACGAAAACATCCCATTGTCAATACATCAAAAGTTTAATTTTTGGTACTAAAATGTAACATCCCTTAATAGGACTTTAGTTTTATTCTTTTCAAAAAAGTTGTACGAGGTGGATGGAGGGACAGGTAAATTATTCATCCCCTACGGGACCTGGTCCCCATTTATATCGGGCTAACACTTCCCCTTATTAACCCCCCAGCTTCTCCAATACAAACAAAATCTCCGCCGCATCGGTATAATGCAAATCCGGGTCGGCAGCCAATCCCGGGTCCGGCTCCCCATTCAGGATGGCCTGGAGCTTGGGGATGAGTGCCTTTAAGTATGAAGGAATTTCGGGGTCCTTCGCAAGTCCTTCTAAAACAGCGGCCATCTCTTCTTTTTTATTCGCCTGCATGGCCTGCAAGAATTGCAGGCACAAGCGCCCGCCGCCGCTGTGATTCTCGCCGCCGTCGCACCGGTAGGCAATATAAAGGTCAATCGCCTGCTCCCGCGCCTGTGCCGCTTCCTCTATGTTGCCTTCCACCTGTTCGAGATTGTGTAAAATCATCCAGGCTTTCCAGGGTTCCGCCGCATGACCATAGGGTTTGCCGCATTCGATAGCGCGCTTGATTTCCCGGCGAGTCTCGGCAAAACGCTTGAGCTTGATTAACCTGAGGGCAAGGTTATTACGGGCACGCCCCTCATTCGCCATATCCTTGATCTCTACATACTTATCCGCTGCCTGTTGAAGAAATACCACACTCTCTTCTAAGCGCCCCATTTTATCGTAAAGGTTGCCAAGCTGGTTCAAGCTCGCAGCTTCTTCCGATTTACTATTATGTTGGACCCTGATTGAAAGCGCATGCCGGTAGGCCTGTTCCGCCGCTTCCAATTGCCCGGCCTCTTCATGCACCCTGCCGGTCTGGTGCCAGGCCACTGCAACCATTGCCGGTTCTCCTAAACTCTCAAAGATT
>JAGLQA010000702.1 GCA_023137075.1 Candidatus Aminicenantota bacterium | reverse complement strand
TCCAGGCCACGGCCGGATCCGATTGAAAATCCGTCCCCGCTGCTAAAGGCAATTCCGTCGAACTCCAGGTCGTGCCGCCATCCGTTGACCAGAACTGTTTTTGCCTTCCTGAACCGGAGATGTTGTTTGATCCGGCAATAAGGTTCTGGGGGTTGGAATAGTCCACGGCGATGAAGGATTCACTGTTTCTCTCGTTGAGGTTCGTTAGGTTGACATTCGTCCCCACACTCATGGTGCGTGACGGAGCCATTTTTTTAGATGAACCCTTCGTTTTTTTCGCGGGTGGAACTTCAAAGTTGGGGTGGGTGAGCATCCATTCCAGGATCTGGGCCGCGACCCGCGGATACTGGTATTGGCCTTTAGTCGGTAGTTCGGGAAAGTTCTCTCGAAGATAGGCGCGATACCAGAGCGGGTAGGCCCCCTCATCCTCCCTATCACTCTCTGCCATCTGTGTCCCGAGCCGCTCGTACTTCATGGCAAGAACAGCCAGTTTGGTTCCTGCCGGAATCTTGACTTCATAGGAACTCGGGTAGCGGGTTTTGATTCTTTTTGCCTCGGCCTCGCTAACATCCTGTGTGAACGCGGAAAGTGACAGAATAGCCACTGCCGCCATAACAATTAACATTTTCTTCATAAAATATCTCCTAAGCTTTTTTAAAAAAGTGTGACATTACCGGGTGTCCGGGAACCACTTCCATCGTGGACCTCCTATCCTGTCAATGTTTTTTTTCATAAAAACTTTCGTGTTTTTCTAATACTGCTTGTTGTCGATTTCAATTGCATCCGGATTACTCAGCATCCTTTGCAGGCTGCGAACCGCCGTCCGGGGGTACTGGTAGGGCCCGGACTTCGGCAGCCTGGGAAATTGTTTCCGCATATAGACGCGAAACCAGATCGGGAGCGGCGTAGTGTCTTCGATATCCTTCTCCGGCAGCAGGCTAAATTCGGCATCGAGGCGTTTTCGCAGCTTATCTAACTTCGTACCCTCCGGAACTTCAACCTCCCATTCAGCGGGATACATCGCCCGTCTTTTGTTTTCGATTTTTACCGCCTGCACCTTTTGCCGCTGCTTTTCTAAACGAGAGTTCAATTCGTCCTGTGAAAAGTCCTGGTTTGATTTTAGCCACAGCAGCAGTTCCCCGGCACCCGGCGGATATTGCGGACGTCCCTTTGTGGGCAAGCCCGCCAGCTTTTCCCGCAAAAAAGCGCGAAACCACCCCGGCAGCGGCGCCTGGTCGTCGAGGTCACGGGGAGGAAGTAACGCGGTCTTTTTGCCATAGGTTTTCGAGAGGGTTTCCAGCTTCGAACCGGGTACAATAGGTATGTTCCAACTCTCAGGATATTTTTTTTGTTTCGCTTCATGCGAAGTCGCTCTGTTTCGGTTTTGCCCGGCATCAAAAGTCATTTTGGCCGTCAGCGTACTCCAACCGGGCGCCAATAAACATAACAGGAGTATATTAACCCCCTTTCTTGCTCGCGGTAGAAAAAATTGTCTCATATAAACACCCTTTTTTTTCACAATCTGCATTGTAATGGAAAAAAAATCAAAAATCAAGAAAAAAGAAAATTTATTTGAGCGAATATCTAATAATTAGATAATTAGCCTTGACAAAATGAAAATTTTCCATTATCATTATCCCGTGAAACGGGAACGAAGGGCAGCGCTTTCCGAGGAGTTGAAATGAGTGATTCAAACAGCGATAAAAGGTTGAGAAAAGAGATCGGCCGTCGTTTAAAGGTATTCAGGGAGGAGATGATGAAGCGGTCGAATTTATCCGTTTCGGAATTTGCCGGGGAGACCGGGATACCGGTG
>JAGLQA010000701.1 GCA_023137075.1 Candidatus Aminicenantota bacterium | reverse complement strand
TTCATATGCGATATTGATAGAATCTATATTTAAGGTTCTTGCCTTATTTTTTGAGTACAATCCTTTGTGCTTACAGATTTGTGGCAGGTTTTTTTATCTGTAATATGATAAATTTTTTTCATCAAATTCATTTTATATTATTCTTTTTTTTTCCAGAAAATCAATGACAAATTTAAAATTCTTTGGAAATTTGATACAATAGAGATCGTTATGAGAAAAGAAAAAACTTTCGATTTTGTGTTTTCCCGGAGCATCGGGGATTTAGAGTCCCGGATCCAAACTTTGAAGCATAAATACCTGCAGTACTGGTGGGAGACCGAATCAACCCTGCCCCGGTTCTTCAAAACCTATACCTTGAACGAGCAGAAAGAAATAGAAAAAGAGATGGCTCAATTTATCGAAAAGATAATGGAGTATTCGCGGCAGTGTCTTCCCGCCGCGGATCCGGATGACCTCGATTTCCGGGATCCTATTTCACAAACCAGGTCCTATATAAAACGCTTATTCACCCTATCGGGTGTCGAAATAGACGATTCATTTACCGATGGGATCGTGCGCTCAACCAATATTTTTATCGACCGGGTAAAGAACTTTGACCCGGGCCTGGCGCCGGAGAGTATCTACCAGGCACTGCGGAATATCTGGGTCATGAATACTCTGCAGGTCTATTTTGGTCAGGAAATCGGGTGTTCCGATTCGATGTTTGCTTACAGTATGCTCTATCCCTATACGGATAACATGATGGATGACATATCAACCGGCCTGGACGAAAAACTCCGCTTGTGTCAAAGCCTGAAATCACGGCTTGAGGGAAACCCCAATGCTAAACCGGAAGGGAACGAGACCCGGATAGATGCCCTGGTTCAATTAGTCGAAAAAGAGTTTCCCAGGGAACGTTTCCCCCAGGTATTCCGGAGTTTATTAGCTATTTACAATGCCCAAACCCGGAGCCTGATCCGGCAGCACCGGGATATGCCGCCCTACGTAGTGGATATTCCGGGCATTAGTTTTGAAAAAGGTGGAGCCTCCGTTCTCGCGGATGGCTGCCTGTTAACAGGCGAGTTAGATGAAAACCGGGAAGAGATGTGTTTCGGCCTCGGGGCCTTTCTCCAATTGGCCGACGACATCCAGGATGTGGTGATGGATAAAAAAAATAACCACATGACCCTGTTTTCCCAGGGAGCAGGCAGGTGGAAATTAGACGCCCTGGCCAATAAGTTGTTCCGGTTTATCCCGGTGGTGGTCGTTCCGGGAGACAAAGGCCCGCGGGCAAATAAATTGGATAATTTGTTCCAAAAGAGTTTTTACTTTCACATCATGGAAGCGGTGGGTAAAAACAGCGAATTGTACAGCGAATCATATATCAAAGAGTTACAGTCCCATTTTCCGGCCCGCTTTTCCTTTCTCAAGAAACTGCGCAAAAAACTAAAGAAAATTCACACAAAACAGAAAAAAGGAACGTTTAACTTAGATGTTGTCTCCGCCGGCCTGATGGCCCTCACCTCCAGGGTGTACGAGGGAGATTAAAGTTCCTCTCCCCTTAAGGAATAGGGGCCGACATTTTTGATCGATACTCTCTTGATTTCTCCCGGTGCGGCGCCTGAAACGAAATTCACGACCTGGTAACTCTCCGTCCTTCCGATTACCTCACCGCTTTTTTTCGGATGTGGCCCGGTGACAAGCGCCTCGATTTCCGAGCCGATCAACTTTTTATTGTTTCTTAATTGTATGGTCTTCTGCAGATCCTGCAGCCGGTGGAGCCGCTCTTTTTTTACGTCTAAGGGGATGTCGTCTTGCATTTTATACGCCCGGGTAAATTTCCGGGGGGAGTACATGAATGAGAATATCGATGTGTATTCGACCTTCCCTATTAAAGAAAGGGTCAGACGAAAATCCGGTTCCGTCTCGCCGGGGTAACCCACGATAAAATCGGAACTGAACTTAATGGCCGGAATTTTTTTCTTAAAATCCTTTATTATCTGTAAATATCGAGTTCGGGAATAGACCCGGTTCATCTTCTTCAATATGCGGGTGGAACCGCTTTGAACCGGGAAATGAATATGCCGGGCAATTTTTTCGTGTTTCGCCATCACGGCAATCAGTTCACCGTCGTAATAGCCTGGATAGGAAGTGATAAAGCGGATCCACCTGACAGCGGTGTTTCCGGCCAGGTAATCTAAGAGATCGGAGAATTTCATGTTTTTCCTTTCATCGCGCCAATTATTCACGTTCTGACCCAACAGGACAATCTCCCGGTAACCTGCGGCGGAGAGATATTCCGCTTCCCTCACAATATCGGCAAAGGGCCGGTATTTCTCCCGGCCCCGGGTAAAGGGCACGATACAATAGGAGCAGAAATTATCGCAGCCTTCCATGATCGAAATATAACCGCTGACCGGGCTCTCCCTGAACTCCACATAGGGTGTTAACTCCTGCCATTGTTTTGAGAAACCGGCTTCTACCCCTCTCTTTTTTTCTTTCCCGATTTCTTCGATGATCGAACCGATTTTGTGATAGCCGTGCGTACCGACGATGTAATGGATGTCCGGATTTTTTTTTAAAATATTCTCCTTTTCCGCCTGGGCCACACATCCGGCGGCGATGATTATTTTCCCTTTCGGGATCCGGCCGGCATAGGAAAATATCTTCGCCTGCGGCTTCTCCCTGACAGCACAACTGTTGATAATCACAATATCGGCATCCGCTTCATTGTCCACGGCAGAGAACCCCTTTTCTCTCAGTATATGCCGTATCTTTTCGGAATCGTTCACGTTCATCTGGCAGCCGAAGGTTTTGATAAAAAAATTCATCTGCTGTTTCTGGCCAGTAAGTTTTTCGCTGCCTTTAACACATCATCATTCACCTGGCTGCCGACCATCAACCGGGCAATCTCCCGGACCTGCTCTTCACGGGATAATTCCTTTACATAACTGAAGGTTTCGTTTTCGCTAAACTCTTTGCTGACTAAAAAATGTTTCCCGGCAAAGGAGGCGATTTGCGGCAGGTGAGAGATACAAATCACCTGGTTAAACTCGGCGATTCGTTTCAATTTTTCACCGACGAATTCCGCCGTTTTCCCGCCGATACCGCTGTCGATCTCATCAAAGATATAGGCCGAATAATCATCATCCTTGATCAACGATTTTAAAACCAGCATCAATCGTGACAACTCGCCGCCGGACGCGACATTCTTGATCTGGCCGGGTTTCTGCCCGGGATTGGGAGTAAAATAGAATTCGAGCCGGTCGCTCCCTTTATCGCTGATATTATTCACATCCGGTTCCACTTCAACAAATTCAACCAGGAACCTGGCATGCTTCATCTCCAACTTTGTCAGTTCATTCTCAATCACAGCGGAAAGCTCCTTCGCTTTTTCCCGCCTCCGGTATCGTAATTCGGAGTTGATTTTTTTGTATTGGGAAAACAAATGATCGATCTCTTTTTGTTTATCTTTTATGGAAAAATCCATATTCAGCAGTTCCTCTTTCTCCTTTTTGAGCCCCTCCGATTTGTCGAGCAGTTGGTCAAGATTCAGGTTGTATTTTGCTTTCAGGCGGTTCAGTTTCAATAATTTATTTTCCAGGTTGTTTAATTCTTCTTCACTGTATTCAACCTTGTCCAGGATCTCCGAAAGCTGTGATGAAATTTCGGGCAGCAGGTTATAAAACCGGCCGGCTTCATCGCAGAGAGGTTTCAACTCCGGGTAGATATCTTTCAGGTATTCGAGATGCTGCAAATTATCGGCGATTTTGTTGTACACCGAACCCTCATCATCGTAAAAACTCCGGGTCACCGAATTGGATTTTTCGATGATCTCTTCCGCGGAGGAAAGAATTTTTACCTGCTGTTCCAAATCACTGTCCTCTCCTTTCTGCATCCCCAGGTTTTCGATTTCAGATACCTGGAAATTGATAAAATCGATTTTCTCATAGGCCTGTTTGCTTTTTCTTTTCAACTCGTCCAATTCGGATATTAATTTCTTCAGTTCTTTGTAAACCAGGGCCAGTCCGGTTAACAACTCACGATTCCGGCAGAATTTATCTAAATACATGCGGTGGTTGGCGGAGTTCAATAAAAAAGTGTGTTCATTCTGGCCGTAAATATTTAATAGTTTCTCGGCCTTTTCCTTTAAACTGGTAAAAGGTACCACCTGGCCGTTTATGAAACAGAGGGACCGGCCGTTTCTCACCTCCCGGCGAAAGACAAACTCCTCGTCGTCCCGGGTAAACATGGCCTCCACTAATAGTGTGGCGCCTGGTTTGCGCGGAGAAATTTCGGGAAATTTTTTCTTTAAAAAGAAAGAAATAGCATCTATTAATATGGATTTCCCGGCACCGGTCTCCCCGGTTAAAACATTCAAATTCGCGGAAAAATCCAATTCAACTTTTTCAACAACCGCGAAATTTTCGACTCTCAGGTAAGCCAGCATTAGTTTAATTCGTAGGGCCCCAATAGTGATTTTAAATTGAGCCTGCCGTATCCCATGCGGTAATCGACACCGGGGTGGGTGGACTCATTGACATCATCGGCCGTGTATTTAATGAGATTCATCACGGTGGAGTTGGAAAGAAAGGGTTTATATGCCATCAACAGCGCCGCCGCTCCCGAAACATAGGGGCCGGCAAAAGAGGTGCCGCTGCCCCAACCGTAGGCTTTGTAATTGTGCGGATCATCAGGCAAATAGAGCGCGGCAAAAACATAATCCCCGGGGGCGGCCACGTCGACCTGGGGGCCGAAATTCGACCAGTTGGTAATATTATCATCGGCATCGGTGGCTGCTACTGCTAAGCAGTAGTCATCGTAAGCGGCAGGATAAAGCACCGGGCCGGAATTGTTTCCGGCAGCCGCCACGATAACACATCCCTTTTCAAAAGCATAGCGGCAGGCATCCTCCAGGATAACACTGGGATATTCGCCACCTAAGCTGAGATTGATAACCTGGGCGCCATTATCGGCAGCATAGCGGATGGCCGCCGCAATGGCCAGGTAAGAGGCGGTGCCGTCGCTGCCGACACATTTTACGGGCATTATTTTTGCCTTCCAACTTATACCGGCGATGCCGATATTGTTATTCGTTTCGGCAGCGGCAATCGATGCCACAAAAGTGCCGTGCCCGTTTGTGTCTTCGGTATCGTAATTATCATCGACGAAATTGTATCCCGGTACGATCTTTCTTAGTAAATCTTCATGGATTTTGAACACACCGGTATCGATAATGGCTATAACGACATCTTCACTACCGGTTGTCCAGTCCCAACCCTCGACCGCTTTTATGTCACTGCCTGTTGTTCCGGCCAGTCCCAAATCGGGAAGGTAAACCTGGCCGGTATTATAAAGCGCATATTGATAACCAAAAAACGGATCATCGGGAATGGCTGTAATCGCCGCGGTGTAATTCGGGGACGCGTATTCCACCAGTGGGTCTTGCAGCAGCCGTTGTTCTAAGTGTTTCATGTCGCAGCCGATGCGGGTTTCGATGATATAGTATTCGCTGCAGCGATCCTTTCTAATATTTTCGATTTCGGCGCCGTACTTGTTTATCAAAATCTCCTCAGCCCGCGGGGTGTGGTGATAGGAGTGGGGTCTCTTCCACCGGTTAAACTCTATGGTTTTTGATTTCTCCGGGGAAAATTTCACCACTAATTGTCCGGGAACGCATGAAGTACCACCGGACAGGCACAGCGGCTTGCCGCCGTTGTATAAACCCGGTTCGTGATCCCCAAACGGTAGTTCGGCACCCACCGTTAACAGTAGTGCACTTAATATTATCGTTAATATTGTTAGTTGTTTTTTCATTGCTACCTCACCTGGCACAGACAACAGCCTAAAACAGATAGAAGATCCCGGCAGAAAAAGAGGTTTTTGACAATAAGCCGGCACGCAGGATTAATTCGATATGACTGCCGATATCGATGTTTATCCCCGTGACCAGCCCGAGAAATTTTTTTTGCCGGTAATTTATGGCTTGCTCAGCTTCGATATCTTCTATCACTTCGCTGACCGACACCTTGCCTTTTAAAAGATTTAATTGAGGGCCGAAGAACAGGCTGACTCTGGATAAACCATCATATTGGAGGAACAGATCCACAGTCAATTGGTGAAAGGCGTTCTTGATGGCCGCGCTCCCGGTGACAACCGGCAATTCGATCGGTATTTCATTTTTAAATAGTTTGAAATAGAGAAATTCGGCTTTCCCTAACAGGGAAAAATATCCGAAGGAGGTAAATTCCGATTTTAAATTTAAGCCGAAAACCATCGCTTTACGCTGTTCTTCATTTAACCGTAAGGAAAGCGGCAGTTCGTTGAAATCGATCGAGCCCGTGAATTTATTCTGATTATACCCCGCGACCACACCTATCGTTAAATAATCAAAAACATCAACATCGATTTCCAGTGCCAGGTAAGGATAGAACAGCGTCTTTTCCATATCATCCGGGGCCAAATCCACTTTGGCTGTGTTATAGCTGAAGGTAAGCCCGGTGCTAAAATCGATTTCATAATATTTAACTTCCTCTTCGGCAGAAAACAAAGGGAGAGCCGGAAGCAAAAAAATCAAAAGAATAAAAAGCGAATATTTTTTTTTCATTTACCTATCCTCAATAGATTAGAAATATACAGAAAAGAGAGCCATTTGTCAACAACAAATTATT
>JAGLQA010000700.1 GCA_023137075.1 Candidatus Aminicenantota bacterium | reverse complement strand
TCAAGAGGCTGCACACGTTGTGCTCCATTTTTCACGACAATATAGGCGCATAGGTAGGTATCTCCACTTCCTTCATCCTGACCGGCTTTACCGGCATTACCGGTTAAGTTCAGTTCCCGCATCGTCACAACCGCTTCATGGATTTGCGGATGTTTCAATAATTGACTCTCGATCTCTCCGAGTTCAATCCGGAAACCGCGCAGCTTCACCTGGGAATCTCTGCGGCCCATAAATTCAATCTGGCCATCGGGCAGCAGCCGGCCTAAGTCACCGGTAAAATAGATGGGGCCGAGTTCTTCACTGCCCTTGAATGTATTTTGTGATGACACTTCATCTTTCCAGTAACCGGGAGAAAGATGGGGACAGGCGATGATTATTTCTCCCACTTCGAACTCGTCGACTTCCGTATTGTCCCGGTCTAATGCGAGAATCTGCGTCCGGTCCAAAGGTTCCCCGATGGTCATATGCTCGATGTTGTCCTCCGGGTGAATGAGCCAGGTCGAATTTACCGAAGATTCGGTCTGACCGTAGACATTAGCCAGCACGGCATGAGGGAAAAATTTCTTAAACAATTCAATTTCATGCGCCCGTATCGGTTCACCGCCTAAGAGTATCCGGCTCAGCGCCTTAAAATCTTCCGTTCCGCTCAGGGAATTGGCAAAATAGGCAAACAGGGAATGAACCGAATGCCAGATGGTTATTCTTTCTCGAATTAAAAATTCGGAGAGTTCAAAGGAATCTTGCCGGTCCCTGACATTGACCGGGTAAAGGGTAGCCCCGTTCAACAGCGCTCCCAGCATATCCTGTACGGAACCGTCATGGCAGAAAGAGGAAAAGAGGGTTAGCCTGTCGGCATTCGTAATAGCAAACATCCGGGTCCAGTTTTCAATATAGTATAACACATTCTCATGGGTCTGCATCACACCTTTGGGCCGGCCGGTGGAACCGGAGGTATACATGATATATGCCAGGTCACTGCCGGTTATCTTCATCTCCGGGTTCACTTCCGCCTCCGCGGAACACTCAATATCCCGGTTTACCGGAAGGCAACTTATATCAGCGGTTTGAACGATTCGGCGCGCCCTCTCTTCGTGCTCGCAGAGGGATAGTACCATGGAGGATTCGGAATTTGTTACCATATAGGAGAGCCGGTTATCGGGATAGTCTGTGGAAAGAGGGACATAGGTTTTACCGGCCTTCAGTACTCCCAGGATGGCGGCGATCATGTCTATACCGTGATCAAAGAGGAGGCTAACCCTCCCCGGTTTTTCGTCGTTCTTGAGCGTTTTCAGGATAAGCCGGGCAACCCGGTTGGCATTTCGATTCAATTCGCCGTAGGTCAGGCACCCTTCCCCTGCTTTAATTGCGGTGCAGCCGGGGCTCTTTTTTACCTGTTCTTCAAATTGTTTCGCGATCATTTTACAGTCAATTTCATCTTCTTTTTTTTACCGGCAGCTTTGAAATCCCCGTAGCTCTTATAGGGATATGCGGTAAAGAATTCCAGAAGTTTTACATAATCTCTCACAAAATATTCGATCATCCGGGCACTAAACATGCCTTTTTTATAGGCCCACATGGTATCGATGCCGTTTTTATATTCAAAGATATAGGGTTCCAGGTCAAATTTAACATCCTGGCTCTCGCTCAGATGGCAGGGTTCATAGACTTCCAGGCTGCCGGTTTCCCGGTCTCCGGGTAGATTCGCCATGTTGAAGGACACCTGTATATCGGGGTAACGTTTCTTCATCTCCTGGAAGACGATTTCCAGGGGATAGTTTTGATGGACAAAACATTCCGCCGCATCGCTGCTTACCCTCCGTAAAAATTCAGCGAAACCTTCGTATGGGTCTATCCGGGTCCTAAATAAAATAGAATTCACAAAAAAACCGATAACCGGGTGAAGCGACTCATGCTCCCGGCCGGCACTGATGATGGAACAGGCAATTTCCTGCTGGTTGGAGTACCGGCTTAGGGCAATCACATAAAGGGCAAACATAACCATAAAAAGAGTTGTATTCGATTCCCGGCTCAATTTCTTCAATTTCCCTTGCAGCTCCGGGGAAATCAAGAACCGGTACAGGGATCCCCTCACATCCCGGCTGTCCGCACCCATATTCGCAGGTAAAAGGAGCCGCGGAATTCCCTGTTCTATTTTTTGCTTCCAGAACCGGTGTGATTTTACACTTGCCCCATTGTCAGCAACCTGGCGGTTATGCCATTCTGAAAAATCCCTATATTGAATTCGCAAAGGCTTCAGGCTAACAGGTTGGCCGGTTCGATAACATTCATATATAAAGATAAGCTCATTTTTAAATAGCTCTAAAGACCAGCCGTCGCAGATAATATGATGCATAACGAATATGAAAACATAATGTTCGTCCGCTAATTTCACCAGCAGGGAACGGAACAGCGGTACCCGGGTCAGGTCAAAAACCTGCAAAGACTCCTCTTTAAACATCCGGTCCAACTGCTGTTCCCTTTCCTTCTCTTCCAGGTGGGAAATATCGATCTCACGGCAAGGCAGCTTTGCTAAATGGGGTGCAATAAATTGTACCGGTTCTTCATCAGCGGTTGTGAAACCTGTTCTCAAACTTTCATGCCGCCGGAAAAGTTCACGAAGCGCCTTTTTTAAGCCGGCAGCGTCTATAAATCGCGGTAGTTCAATCAGATCGGGCATATTAAAAGCCGGGCTGTGGGGATCTCGCTGATAAATAAACCAGAGCCTTTTCTGGTTAAAAGAGAGGTTATAACGGCTCCTCTTTTCTGTGGGAT
>JAGLQA010000070.1 GCA_023137075.1 Candidatus Aminicenantota bacterium | reverse complement strand
TTAATATGGTAATTCTCTCTTTTTTCTGTAAAAATTGACATGTTGTTTTTATCAATAAAAAATAGGACAAACAGTGTTTCCGGCGATGCCATGAGGGCGACTATTTCACATATCCATTCCTTATATCGGAAGAAAATACAGGCATTTAAAAATTGAAAAACTTTCAACCTTAAATATTGACATATGATTTTTCTTTATATAAAATATGATCTTGAGCTTAAAAGGATTTTAAATAGGGATTTAACATGATAAAATCATTGGGAGTATGTTTAGGTTCTTCGAATATTAAAGCCGTGGAATTGATCGACGGTAAAAAAATCGGTAGAAAGTTCATAAAGAGCCACAATAGTAATCCGAAGCAGGCGCTGGTAGATTGCATCGGGGAATTTGACGGTTATGATTATATTGCCGTAACCGGGAGGAAATTCAAGGAATTCGTCAATCTACCGACCATTACCGAACCGGAAGCAGTCGAATATTCACTGGGTGGTAAAAAGCCCGATGCCCTTCTCAGTTTGGGCAGTGAAAATTTTGTCCTGTATAAACTGAATAATGGAAATATTATAAATGTTATAACAGGTAGCAAATGTGCTTCCGGGACCGGGGAATTTTTCTTGCAGCAAGTAAATAGAATGAATGTGGATGTTGAAGAAGCCATAATGTTAGCTAAAAATTCCGAACCCTATAGAGTCTCCGGGAGATGTTCCGTTTTTTGTAAGAGTGATTGTACGCATGCCTTGAATAAGGGAACTCCCATCGGAAGAGTTTGCGCCGGGTTAGGGAATATGATGGCCGAAAAGATAGTGGAATTACTGAGAGGTATGGAAACACAAGCTGTGATGTTAGTCGGTGGGGTAACCAAAAACAGGTATGTAGTCGGGCAATTGAGGAAACAAATCAAAAACCTTCAAATACCAAAAGAAGCCGATGTCTTCGAAGCTTTAGGCGCCGCTATTTATGCCTTTGAGAATAAAACCCGAAGGGAATCGGACGAGCTCATTAAAAAAGAGCACACTATTTTTTGTAGATTACCCTCTTTATCAGGCGCCGAGGGAATGGTCGAGTTCAAAAAAATGAGAAAAGCAAAGGCCGGGGAGGGTGATGAATGTATAATCGGTCTGGATGTCGGTTCCACAACGACAAAAGCTGTTCTTTTGAGAACAAAAGATGAGACGATCCTGGCCGATATATACCTGAGAACCAATGGCGACCCGGTAAAAGCTTCGAAAGAATGTTATAAGTCGTTATTCGAGCAATTAAAAGATTTAAAGGTGAATATTATCGCACTTGGAGTAACCGGGAGCGGCAGGCAGATAGCCGGTTTGCATGCACTAAGCAATGGAATTATTAATGAGATCATTGCCCACGCGACCGCTGCCGCTTATTTTGATGAGGCAGTCGATACTATATTGGAGATAGGCGGTCAGGATGCTAAGTACACCTATTTAGTGAACGGTGTACCCTGTGACTACGCGATGAACGAGGCATGTTCTGCCGGTACCGGGTCTTTTTTAGAAGAAAGCGCCAAAGAAAGTTTAAATACCGATTATCTGCAAATAGCCGGAATTGCGATGAAGTCGGAAGCGCCGTGTAATTTTAATGACCAGTGCGCGGCGTTTATTTCCAGTGATATTAAGAATGCGGCACATGAAGGTATTTGCCGGGAAGATATCGTGGCCGGTCTGGTATATTCAATTTGCATGAATTACAGCAATAGGGTTAAAGGGGCCAGGAAAGTGGGGAATAAGGTGTTTATGCAAGGTGGTGTCTGTTACAACCGGGCTGTTCCCCTGGCCATGGCAAATATACTGAAAAAGAAAATAATCGTGCCTCCGGAACCCGGTTTGATGGGCGCTTTCGGTGTCGCTTTAGAAGTTAAGAATAGGGTCGCATCAGGATTGATAGAAAAACAGGCTTTCGATCTTCAAGAGTTAAAGGATAGGGAAGTGGAATATAGAAAAAGCTTCACCTGTGCCGGGGAGAATTGCGATAGAGGCTGTAGGGTAAACGTTATAAGAATAAAAGGCAAGAATTATGCTTTTGGCGGAGCATGTAATAAATATTATAATATTGTCCACGGTCTCGATATTCAGGGTGATAACCTGGTGAAAAAGCGACAGGAACTTTTTTTTGCTCAAGGCGAGTCAAAGGGGAAAAAGAGCATCGGTATTTCAAGAGCATTTTTAACGAGTTCCTTGTACCCCCTGTATTTCCATTTTTTTTCAAAGCTTGGTATGAAGGTTGTTTTGTCCGATGAAGTGGATGCGGAAGGGGTGCAGTTATGCCATTCCGAACTGTGTTTCCCGGCAGAAATAGCTCACGGGTTTTTTTTAAATTTAGCGAAAAAGGATGTCGATTATATTTTTTTGCCTCAAGTGCAGGAACTATATGTAAAAGGATATTTCAGCAATGAAAACGACAAACATTCCTGTTGTTATATCTTGCAAGCGGAGCCATACATCTTGAGGAGTGCGTTTAGAGAGATAAAACCCGTTGTCTTAAACCCGGTTTTTAATTTTTCAAGAGGCTGGGGCAGCCAGGAAAAGGAATTTGTAAAATTAGCAAAAAAACTGGGCTTTCGGTGTGGTCAGGATGCGTACAATTATGCCGTGGGAAAGTATGAAACGGTCTTAAAGAGAGAAAGGGAGATGGGCGCCGGACTGCTGCGGGAATTAGAGCAGGACCCGGCAAAAGTGGCAATCGTCCTTTTCGGAAGAGCCTATAATGCGTATGTGGACGAAGCGAATCTTGGGATACCCAGGAAATTCACTTCAAGAGGGTATACGATTATACCTTATGAATGCCTACCCTGCGATGATGAATCGCCTAATAAAAATATGTACTGGGCAAATGGCCAGAAGATAACGAAAGCGGCAAAATTCGTAAAAAAACATCCGCAGCTTTTTGCCGCTTATATTACCAATTTTTCCTGTGGTCCCGATTCCTTTTTAGTCACATATTTTAGAGATATTATGAAAACCAAACCTTCGCTTACCCTGGAATTGGATAGTCACAGCGCCGATGCCGGCATTAATACCAGGATTGAAGCTTTCCTGGATATTGTCGATAGGTACCGCTGGTTGGGTATTAAAGATGCCGGAGAAGGGGATTTCAGAGCCGCCGACCTGGTTAGCGAAGACGGCGAGATGTTTTTCGTAGACAGTGAAGGCGAAAGGCATGACATGAAAGAATGCAAGTTGTTATTCCCCAATATGGGCAGGTTCGGTTCCGAGGGTATTGCCGCCGCTTTTGAGGGCATGGGTTTTAAATCCGAAGTGGTGCCCATGGCGGATTTAGATACGCTTATGATAGGCAGGGCAAATACAAGCTGCAAAGAATGTATGCCCTTGATACTGTGTGCAGCCGGTCTCTTGAGGTATATAGACGAAAGAAAAGACAAAGATGAATTATTGCTTTATTTCATGCCGGAATCTGCCGGAAATTGTAGGTTCGCTCAATACAACATATTCCTCAGGAATTTGCTAAGAAAAAAACAAATCAAAAATGCGTCTGTTTTTACTCTCAGCTCTGCCAATGCTTATGCCGGGTTGGGTTCAACCAGGGCGCTTAAGGTATTAAAATCGATAATCGTATCCGATGTAATGGATGATATCTACAGCGCGATACCCATATTGGCGGAAAATCCCGCGGAAGGCTATAAGGTATTGGAAGAAGAATGGTGCGAGATACTCGATTGTTTCAAAAACAACAAAGATTTGTATCCCACGCTGAGAGCAGTTTCGTCTCATATTAGCCGGATTCCGCGCAAACGGGAGTTGAAGGATGCAAAAAAAATTTTGTTGGCCGGCGAGATTTATGTAAGAAAGGATAATTTTTCACCCCTTAATTTAATAGAAAAATTAAATAAAAATGATATCGTGGTTTTAAGAAGTCCTATCTTAGAGTGGTTTCATTATACCGATTATATTGTTAAGAAAAAGTTCTCCCATCGCAAAATGAATCTATCCCAGAAGGTTGAATTTACCGCAAAAATGATTTTCAAGAATAGGATTGAGAAAAGTATTAAAAAAATATTGGCTGAATCCGGGTTTTATGAATATCACCCTATCGATATCGAAAAAATAATAAAAGCGGGCAGGAATTATATACCTGAGACGCTCTTAGGAGAGGCGATACTTACCATCGGCACCATTTTCCATGAAGTATTCCGGTATGTTCACGGTGCGATTTCCCTGGGACCCTTTTCTTGTATGCCCTCCAGGATTGTCGAAGCCATATTATCGCAGGAATGTGACCCGGAAAAAAATAAGTCTATTAAGAGGCTTGTCCCCTTCCTCTCAATAGAGACCGATGGCAACCCGTATCCTCAAGTTGTCGAGGCGCGGATAGAATCCTTCTGCCTCCAGGTGGACAGATCATATAAAGGATGAGCTCCGGAGAGTGATTTTTTTTCGAGTTGAGAAAGGGCTTATTGTCTAAACTTTCCAAAAAAAAACAAAGGAAAAAAAGAGGGACAGGTAAATAATTTTCCCGGTGATCCGGCAAGACACACCGGGAACAACCAGGGGAAAGATAAAAAACGAACCCGGCAACCACAGCGGCCCGTTACAAGAAAGCTTTACTTGAAGGTCAAATAAAACCTGTTTCAGCTTTCGAGATAAGCGAAAAACTGGGAGAAATAGTAAAATCAACGTTAGCTCTCACAGAGCATGAAAACACTGATTTAACTCTTAACAGTACCGTTTATCTGGCTTTCTCAATTTTTTGCCTTTGAAAATAGTATTCCTTAAATAAGTTGAAGAAATTTAAGAAATTTCTTTTGTTCTTCAAAAAAACTTGACATTTTAAATATTTGTTGCTAAATTATATTATGGGACCAATTACTTTTGCTTTTTTAGGAAGTATATTATTTGCAATTATCATTTCAATTATAAAATATGTATCATGTAATCCATGGATTTCACATGTTAAATGGATGATTGATCATCCGAGACGAAGAGAAAGTATTCAATTAAAAGAATTGTTTATTGATGTTTTTTCTTTATTCTCAATAGGTCTGCTCATTGTACTGTTTTATAACTCATATAAGTTGAATCCTGATATTTTGAAAGTTGTTGGGATAGCTCTTATTACAGCTATTCTTTGTTTTATATTGTCAAGTCTTGCTATTGGAAGAATTAATACAATAGCCATATTGAAGAATGATGAAGATAAATATTCTAAATATGCTATATTAATATCTTGGATAATAATTCTCGTAACTATTTTTGATATTCTTCCAAAAATTGAAAATAATAAACTCAAAAATGTTGCAGGAAATCTATATACAAATATATATATCACATTTTTATTGGGGGTGGTTATAACTGCGATATTTGTTTGGAAAATGATCTCAATTGGTAACCTAAAAAATATGTCTGGCAACATAGACTTATTCATCCATAAATATTATTCTTATGACCGGGCAATCAAGCGAATAAGAAGTTCTTTTTTTAAAAATTTCAATCATTTTGATGTCGATAGAGAAAATTTAGTATCAAAATGTAAGACAGATATGCTCATTGAAATTATTAATGAAATGCAGGGTAAAGAAATATTAAATAAATATTTCAATAAATCAAAATTATATAATTATTTTATATTTGGGATTCTCACAGAAACTCCTGTGTGTGCTTTAATTTGTATAGAAAGACTATACAAAGCAGTTCAACATCATGCTTTGTATACTCGAAATAGGAGTACTCTCGCGCTTATTCAAAATTTAAAAAACCAAAAAAAAGCGATTAAAATTGGATTATATTGTGAAAGAGAAACTAAAAGTTTAGAAATTAGAGCCACTATTAATGGATTAACATTCAGTTATCAACCAATAATTAGGCTTTTAGTAAAAAAACCTTATAATAGAACTATTTCCATTACTGATGACTTTATATACTGGATCCAACCATGAGTAATAAAATAATTCATAAATTTGATGAAATATTTATAATTCCATTAACAAAAGAAAAAAAAGACTTACTTCCTTTATATATTGATAATTTGCGTTTAATCTTATTTAATCTTCTTAGTCCAAAATCAATCTCAAGAGTAGTTATTGCTGTTGAAAATTTAATAGAAGCTTTCCAAGCTTTCGATAAAGAAATTGATAGGAAAATAATTTCAAAAAGGGTTTTTTGCGTAGATACCTCTGAAATACTTTCAGGGATTTATCCGACTTTTAATTGGTATCACTGTCTCAAAAGTATATTTTCAAATCCAAAATCATTAATGTTTTTCGTTCCTCCTTGGTTTATTATAGAGACACTGAAAACAATAAAAAATAAAGTTATGAGAGGGCCATACGCTCGACAAGAACATAATTTATTAAAGGATTTGCTAAAGAATCAAGATATTATAAAATATTGCAAAGATTTTGAACTCGATGTGGGGAATAAATACATTTATATGAAAAACACTGAATGGGATGACGCTGGAATAGAGAACAACTTTTTTAACACTCTAAATTCAATAAGTGGAAAAAATAAAGACTCTTACACTTTTTTACATTTTAATAAGCTTTTAAAAACAGGAATAATGAAATCAGCACGGCATCTCAACTATATCAAATCGTTTAAAGATTATGGTGATTTTGCTAAAACGGTTCAAGATAGTAATCAAAAATATATCAAATTCAGAAGTCAGCTTATTGAGGAGAGAAAAATATATGACCATAATTTATTCATGAAGCCCTCAAAAAAATTAAGATTAAATGCATCAGTAGACTCTATTGTGATTGGCTTTTTGAACTGGATTTTGAAAAAAAATCAAATTCCGAAAAATAGCTTAAGTTTGCTCTCAAGAGATTCTTTATACCAAACTGTTAATAAATGGTCAAAAGACGATAAAGATTGTGTGTTCTCCTATAACCCGCAAACTTTATTTCTTATATGGTCATTTGTTGAGCAATACCCATATGCAGATGCATCTGAATTATCTGCCTTAAAGAATTACTGTAAGAACAGTGTTAATAACCTAAAAGATATTGCTTACAGTTTAGTGGCGATTTTAAGACGAGGTAAGAGCCATAAATTAGAATTAATTGAAAAGATATTCTATTGGTTTAAAGATCAAACAAAGTTAAATCTACTACAAGGTAATATTACAAATGCTGCTAAATTCGTGTTAAAATGGAGTGGAGAAACAAAGCAAGCTCACATTCATGAAATAATAGAATCAATAAAAAACCAAGGGAATAAAGTAGATGAAAATGTAAGTGATTATTTTCGTTTATCTGAAGAAATAATAAATATAGTGGAAAAATTGGAGGAAAAATCCGGTAAAACAATTATACCAATATGTGATGGGATTAGTTCATGGGCAACTAAAGTAAAGGAATCAACATCGGACATTACTAAATTAAAAAAGCTCTATGCTGATGATAAATAAGTAATTATAGGAGAAGTATAAATTTCCCCAAATGAGAGTGTAAAGACCGGTTTTTCGGTACCTAACCGCCCCCCTGGTAGCGGGACCGAGGATCAGTACAAGAAATAGGTTTTAATTTCAGGGATTTTGTTTTACACCACATCTCTTTTTTAGAACCAAGGAAAAGTCCGGCAATTAAACCGGCGCATTTCCTCCCCGATCAGCCACCCGCATCCAAATCCAGCCCCTCTATCCTCTTTTTTCCTCTCCTCTATCCACAACCCGGACGAACCGGAGCCAAAAATGGCCGGAAAGAGACGTTGTTTTTCCTTATCGGGGGCTTAAAAAATAATATTTCGGAACCCTGAACCTGTCAACAG
>JAGLQA010000007.1 GCA_023137075.1 Candidatus Aminicenantota bacterium | reverse complement strand
TGCAGCGCTGGGAATTTAATGTCTTAATAACTGTAGCCGCTCTGGGATTCGATGATATTCCATGCCAAGCATTTGTCAATGCACTCAACCTTTTAAAAGACGGTGGCTGGTTGGCTTTTAATATAAAAGATGAGTTTCTCTCTTCAGAAGATGAAAGTGGTTTCTGCAATACGATTCGGAAAATGTTGGGAGATGATGTGGAGTTAATAAACCAGAAAAGGTACTGTCATCGTCTCTCAACCAAGGGAGAGCCTATTTATTACAGAGCCATGGTTTGCAGAAAAAAAACAGTATCCCCGTAGACGCTGGTTAATAAATCCTTAAAGGTGAAAAACCGACCGGGATTAGCGCCCTCAGTCCACCGCTAAAGCCGAAGGTTCGACTTCAACCATTTTGTTTTCGCCTCCTAACAAGGAGGAATCTATCAGTACTTCCGAAACAATAATTGATAATAATTTGTTAAGGTTTTCGTAAAGTGGTTGTTTTTCTTCTTCCTTTGGGGAGGGTTGGGGACAGGTAAATAATTTGTATTATATTATTACCTTTAACGGTTTTTTTGACATCTAATGTGAGGTAAAGTATAATTAGGTCTTTTTGCGAGCAGCGAATTATTATATAGTATTTAATTATGGGACTAATAAAGATAAAAAAAGGTTGGGATATCCCGGTTTCCGGAGAACCGGAACAGGTTATTAGTAAAAGTAAGGAACCCAAAAGAATTGCTTTAATAGGTTACGATTATATTGGCTTGAAACCCAAAATAGAGGTTTCTGTAGGAGATAAGGTAAAATTAGGGCAATTACTTTTCAGCGATAAAACGATGCCCGGGGTTAGGTACACTTCTCCGGGCAGTGGTAAGGTCGTTTCAATAAACAGGGGAAAGAGACGGGTATTCGAATCGATCGTAATAGAACTGCAAGGCAGTGAAGAGATTACTTTCGCTTCTTTTAATAAAGACCGGCTAAAAGAATTAGATAGGGAAAAGGTTAAATCACTTCTGATCGAATCTGGGCTGTGGACCGCCCTTAGAAGTAGACCTTTCAGTAAAGTGGCAAACCCGGAAATAATCCCCCACTCAATCTTTATTACTGCCATGGATACAAATCCCTTAGCGCCTTCTATTGAGAAAATTCTTCAAGGCAGTGAAGAATCTTTTAATAACGGCACAGCGGTTATAACAAAACTAACGGGGGGCCAGGTCTTTTTGTGTAAAAGCCCGGGTCTTGATATGCCTGTCGAAAATTTCCCCGGGCTGTCTGTAGAAGAATTTTCCGGGCCCCATCCTGCCGGAAATGTGGGCACCCACATCCATTTCTTAGACCCGGTAGGTTTAAAAAAAACCGTATGGCATATCCATGTCCAGGATGTGATTGCTGTGGGTAAATTGTTTACAACCGGCAAAATCCCGGTGGAACGAATTATTTCCCTGGCTGGTCCGGCGGTAAAAAATCCCCGCTTGTTAAAAACAAGGATAGGGACGGCGATCGCAGACATTACCGCAGGAGAACTTAAACAAGGAGAAAAGAGGGCTGTTTCAGGTTCGCTTTTATCCGGTCGCGCGGCTTCCGGGACTTTGGCATTCTTAGGCAGGTATCATCAACAGGTGTCTGTACTGCCCGAAGGGGGCCGGAGAGAGTTCCTAGGCTGGCTCAAACCGGGGTTAAATAAGTTTTCCCTGAAGAATGTCTTTCTTGCGAAATTATTTAGAAATAAAAAGTTTGCCTTTACCACCTCGGTGCATGGGGGGGAAAGGGCTGTGGTACCTATCGGCAGCTACGAAAAAGTTATGCCTCTCGATATATTGCCGACTTTTTTATTACGGTCTTTAATAGTTGACGATATCGAAGAAACTGAGAAACTCGGCTGCCTGGAATTGGATGAAGAAGACCTCTCCCTGTGCTCCTTTGTGTGCCCCTCTAAAATAGAATACGGCCCCATATTAAGAAGAAATTTATCCCGGATCGAAAAGGAAATGTTATGAGATTCTTAAGAAAATTTTTCGATAAACAGGCAAGACATTTTTCAGAAGAGGGGAAATTGCATAAATTAAGTCCCCTGTTCGATGCTGTTGATACTCTCGTCTTTACTCCCGGCAAAGTAACAAAAAATGCTCCTTTTATCCGCGATGCAATCGATCTGAAGCGAATCATGAGTACAGTTGCCCTGGCACTGCTGCCGGCTGTTATTATGGCCCTTTACAATACCGGGTACCAGGCAAATCTAATTCTTGAAAGATCGGGAAGTATCTTTGCCAATATTGTTCACGGGGCCCTCTATTTTCTGCCGGTTTATTTAGTAACCCTCGTAGTCGGCGGTTTCTGGGAAGTGCTCTTTGCTGTGGTCAGGAAACATGAAATAGCTGAAGGTTTTTTTGTGACCGGGCTCCTCTTTCCTTTGATTTTGCCCCCCACGATTCCCTTGTGGCAGGTAGCCCTGGGCATCTCTTTCGGGGTGGTTTTCGGCAAAGAAGTTTTCGGTGGTGTAGGTATGAATTTTCTTAATCCCGCGTTAACAGGCCGCATTTTTCTTTTCTTTGCTTACCCGGCCTACATTACCGGGGATGCCGTATGGGTTGCCGTAGATGGTGTCGGCAAAGCAACACCCCTGGCTGAGTTGGCAGACAGCAGTGTCGAGTTGTCCGTGTCTTTTATAGATGCATTCTTAGGTTTTATGCCCGGGTCTATGGGCGAAACCTCCACCCTGGCCTGTTTGCTCGGCGCTTTTATACTGATTGTGACCGGCCTCGCTTCCTGGCGCATAATGATTAGTACTCTTGCCGGAATGGTTTGTCTATCGCTTTTTTTCAATCTTTTTGTACACAGTACTACCAATCCCATGTTTGAAGTATCGCCCTTATGGCATTTAGTGCTCGGCGGATTTGCCTTCGGCACTGTGTACATGGCCACAGACCCGGTCTCCGCCGCTGTGACCCGGGGAGGCCAATATATATATGGGTTGTTGATAGGGTTCTTAGTTGTACTGATAAGGGTATTAAACCCGGCATTTCCCGAAGGAATGATGCTGGCCATACTCTTCGGCAATGTGTTTGCCCCTACTATCGATAAGATATTTATAAAAAAAAACATAAAAAGGAGGAAATTGCGCAGTGGCAGTTGAAAGTTTACGAAAAACTTTGGGCATGGCCCTGGCCGTTTGCCTGGTCTGCTCTATACTGGTCTCTACCTCGGTAATCGTCCTTAAAAAAAAGCAGGACCGGAACCGGGAAATCGAAAGGTTAAAAAATATATTGATCGCCGGAGATCTATTAGAAAAGGAAAATAATATTGAAAAAAAATTTCAAGATAAAATTAAAGCGGCTTATATAGAGTTAAAAACCGGCAAAGAATTACCCACTGCCAAACAACCCCCCGCAATTATAGAAATAGACAAAGGCAGCGATATGGCCGGGATTAAAAGAATCCCCGCTGAAGTAAACGTTTATTTTGTAAAAGATAAGGGCCGTTTAGACCAGGTCATTCTCCCTGTTTACGGCAAAGGCCTGTGGTCCACCATGTACGGCTTCCTATCCTTAGATTTCGCCGATTTAAATACCATAAGAGGAATAACTTTTTATGAGCACGGCGAAACTCCCGGCCTGGGCGGTGAAATAGACAATCCCCGCTGGCAGGAGTCATGGAGAGGTAAAAAAGCCTTTGATGAAAAGGGTCAGGTAAAAATTTCGCTTGCTAAAGGGAAGGCTGCACCCACTGCCGAACATGAAGTGGATGGCCTGTCCGGCGCCACGATTACCGCCCGGGGAGTGCAAAACCTGGTCAGATTCTGGTTAGGGAAATATGGGTACGGCCCCTTTCTAAAACGGCTCAGGGAGGAAAAGATAAATGGGTAGAGTAAAAAAAATATTATTGTGCCCTATATTAGATAATAATCCCATTACCCTACAGGTCCTGGGTATCTGTTCCGCATTAGCCGTTACCTCGAGGTTAAAAACTGCCGTGGTAATGTCTATAGCAGTTATATTTGTGGCCGCGTTTTCCAACCTTTCGGTAAGCCTGATCAGGAGCCACATACCCACAAGTATAAGAATAATCATTGAAATGACCATTATCGCCTCCTTTGTAATAATTGTCGACCAGTTGATTAAAGCCTTTTTTTTTGACGTCAGCAAACAATTATCCGTCTATGTAGGTCTTATCATAACGAATTGTATAATCCTGGGCAGGGTAGAAGGGTTTGCTGTGAAAAATCCACCCGGGCAGAGTTTTTTAGACGGTATCGGCAATGGGCTGGGGTATAGTTTTGTTTTAATAATTGTCGGGTTTACCAGGGAGTTATTAGGTACCGGTAAAATCCTCGATTATACTGTATTGCCGCTAAAAACGGACGGCGGCTGGTATATCTCTAATGGTATATTTCTATTTCCTGCCAGTGCTTTTTTTTTAATAGGCGTGCTGACCTGGATAATCAACACCTTGAGAAAGAAGGAAATTAAAGGAATTGAACCATGCTAGAAGAATATTTAAGCCTCTTTGTAAAATCTATTTTTATCGAGAATATGGCCCTGGCCTTTTTCCTCGGCATGTGTACCTTCCTGGCAATCTCGAAAAAAGTCGAAACCGCCTTAGGATTGGGAATTGCCGTTATGGTAGTCCAGGTAATCACTGTTCCGGTTAACAACCTGCTCTACAATTTAATATTAAAGGAAGGGGCCCTGGACTGGGCAGGACTTTCAGAGGTGGATCTCTCTTTTTTAGGTTTGATCGTTTATATAGCCGTGATTGCGGCCATTGTGCAAATCCTGGAAATGGTCTTAGATAAATACTTCCCGAAGTTGTACACTGCTTTAGGCATATTTCTCCCTTTAATTACGGTAAATTGCGCGATATTAGGAGGTTCACTTTTTATGGTTGAAAGGGATTATAATTTCCCCCAAAGTATAGTTTTCGGACTTGGCTCCGGTG
>JAGLQA010000699.1 GCA_023137075.1 Candidatus Aminicenantota bacterium | reverse complement strand
GAAATTATGGTTCTAACAACTCTTTGAGTTTTTTATAATAGTTGTGTTTGTCCTGTTTGAATTTGATTGCCTGTTTGAACAGGTCGTCAGCTACTTCCGGGAATTGCCATTTCAGGGTGGCGTACCTGGTTTCACCCTCTAAGAATTCCAGCATATCCACATCTTCCTTGGGATCCTTAGTTTCATAGAGGAAGGGATTTTTACCTTCCCGGGCTAACAGTGGGTTGAACCGGTACATGTGCCAGTAACCGTAATCAACGGCTCTCTTTTCTTCTTCTATGGTTTTACCCATGTCGATTCCGTGGGCAATACAGGGGGAGTAGGCAATGATGATTGAAGGCCCGTCAAAGGCTTCGGCTTCGGTAAAGGCTTTGACCGTCTGGCTCATGTTTGCTCCGAGGCAGATAGATGCCACATAGATGTGGCCATAAGTCATGCAGATGAGGCCTAAGTCTTTTTTGCCGGTACGTTTTCCTGCAGCGGCAAATTTAGCAACCGAAGCTAAGGGGGTGGCTTTGGATGCCTGGCCGCCGGTGTTGGAGTAGACTTCGGTATCTAAGACCAGGATATTAATGTTACGCGTAAAGGCCAACACATGGTCCAGGCCGCCGTAGCCGATGTCATAAGCCCAACCGTCACCGCCGAGACACCAAACTGATTTATTAACAAAATAACTCCCTAATTCGATGATCTTACTTATGATGGGTTTTGATTCGGCGTTGGCCGTTTTTTGCACATCCGGCAGCAACTTCCGGGTGGCCCGGGCTGCTTGTTCCGCCTCGTCCTCGGTGTTTGTCCACAATTCCAGGTTCTGTTTCAGGGCTGCGGTTAGTTCCGGGGTAGTTCCTTTGGCTAATAGCTGCTCGATGTTCCGTTTGAGCTGCTTCCGGTTGGCATCAACAGCCAGGCGGAAACCGAAACCGTATTCGGCATTGTCTTCAAACAGGGAATTGGCCCAGGTGGGTCCGCGGCCATCTTTGGCCCTGGCATAGGGGGTGGTGGGGAAAGTGCCGCCGTAAATGGAGGAGCAGCCGGTGGCATTGGCGATCATCAACCGTTCACCGAATAATTGAGAGAGCAGTTTGACATAAGGGGTTTCGCCGCAGCCGGCACAGGCGCCGGAAAATTCGAAGAGCGGTTTCCTGAATTGTACGCCCTTAAAGGAGGTGATTTTGGCGCCGTCTAAGATGTTATCCGGTAAATCATCGAAAAATTCGGCATTGGCGATTTCGCCGGCTTCCCGCTCTTCCTCGATAGCATTCAATACCAATGCTTTTTTGTCTTCTTCCTGGGCTTTACGGTTTACCGGGCAGGTTTCCACGCAATTGCCGCAGCCGGTACAATCTTCGGTGTAAACCTGTATCTTGAATTGCAGGTCTTTATCGTTTTTGGTATTGGATTTGAGAGTTTTAAATGCTGCGGGAGCATCTTTTAGACTGTCAGGTTCTATCTGTTTGGCGCGGATGGCGGCATGGGGGCAGACCAGGCTGCATTGGTTGCACTGGATACAGTTCTCGGAAATCCAGCGCGGCACATAGGGAGCGATTCCTCTTTTTTCCAACCTTGTGGTTGCGGTGGGTACTTTTCCGTCTAAAGGCATGTGCGAGACCGGGATTTCGTCACCCTGCAGGTGCATGATTTTTTCAATCACATTTTTTGAAAAATCGTCCGCATCTTCGGGGATTAGCTTCCTGGGTTCGTAGGATTCCGTAATTCCATCGATGCCGGCCGGGCATTTTACTAAGGCCAACGCTTCTTTCGTCTTGTCGACCGCTTCCCAGTTCATCTTCACCACGTGGTCGCCTTTCTTTTCGAAGGTTTTTTTAATGGAGTTTTTAATCAGTTTAATGGATTTCTCTTCTTCCAGGACACCGGAGATTATAAAGAAGGCGGCCTGCATGACGGTGCTGATGCGGTTGCCTAAGCCCACTTCCTGGGCGATCTTCAAGGCGTTGATGTTATAAAATTTAATTTTCTTGTTAATAATGGTTTCCTGCAGGTCCCGGGTGAGACGGTTAAACACCTCTTCATTGCTCCATTCGGAATTCAGTAAGAAGGTACCGCCCTCTTTCATTTCTTTCAATAAGTTGTAACGGCCGATGAAAGCCGGGTTGTGGAGAGCGATAAAATCTGCCCGGGTAAGCAGGTAAGGAGATTGGATTTTGCTGTTACCGAATCTTAAATGGGAAATGGTAATTCCACCCGATTTCTTGGAATCATAGGAGAAATAGCCCTGGGCATACATATCCGTGTTATCGCCGATAATTTTGATGGAGTTCTTATTGGCTCCCACCGTTCCATCGGAACCGAGTCCCCAGAAGATACATCTCTTCACATCTTCGGGTTCGCTGTCGATCTCCTCTTTGATGGGTATCGAGAGATGGGTCACATCGTCTTCGATACCTACGGTAAAGTTATGGAAGGCTTCGCCGTCAAGAAAATCGAAGACGGCTTTTACCATCGAAGGTGTGAATTCCTTTGAACTTAAACCGTACCTGCCGCCGATAATACTGATATCTTTATCTTTCAGGGCAGTTACCACATCGAGGTAAAGAGGCTCGCCAATGGAACCGGGTTCTTTGGTGCGGTCGAGTACGGCTATCTTCTTCACCGAGCCGGGTATTGCCTTGACAAAGGCTTCGACCGAGAATGGCCGGTAAAGTCTGATCTTGATAAGCCCTACTTTTTCACCTCTTCTTGTTAGATAATTCACGGTTTCTTCGGCGGCTTCGCAGCCCGAAGTCATTGCGATTATTATTTTTTCCGCGTCGGGAGCGCCGAAATAGTCGAACAGATGATATTGCCTGCCGACTTTTTTGGCCAGCAGGTCCATATATTTTTGTACGATTGCCGGGGTTTTTTCATAGTAGAGATTAACGGTTTCTCGACCCTGGAAATAAACGTCGGGATTCTGGGCGCCGACCTTAAGCACGGGGTTGTCCGGGGTGAGGGCCCGTTTCCTGAAAGCTTCCACATATTTCATATCCACCATCGATGCCATGGTATCATAATCGATCATTTCCACTTTTTGTATCTCATGGGATGTTCTGAAACCGTCGAAGAAACTGATGAAGGGGACACTCGATTCTAAGGTCGATAGATGAGAGACCACGGCTAAGTCCATTGTTTCCTGGATGGAGGCGGCAGCCATTAAGGCAAATCCCGTGTTCCTCACGGACATTACATCCGAATGGTCGGCGAATATAGAGAGGGATTGGCAGGCCAGCGATCTTGCCGAAACATGAAAAACGGTGGGGAGCATCTCACCGGCGATTTTATGCATGTTCGGTACCATAAGCAGCAGACCCTGGGATGCGGTAAAGGTGGTTGTGAAAGAACCGGCAGACAGGGCGCCGTGAAGTGCACCGGCCGCGCCTCCTTCCGACTGCATTTCGATGACATCCACTTCCTGGCCGAAAATGTTTTTCCTGCCGTAAGCTGCCCATTCGTCAGCCAGTTCTCCCATACCGGAAGAGGGAGTGATAGGGTATATGGCAGCAACATCGCTGAATGCATAAGCAACGTGGGATGCTGCTGTGTTTCCATCGATAGTTGATTTTTTAGCACTCATGTTAAATCTCCTTTTTGTTTGCTTAAATTGAATCAGAACATCGAAAATTACTTAATTAAAAAGTTAACACATTAACAACTTTGTGTCAAGATAATCGATGGCTAAAAATAAAATTTACAGGGAGCTGACCCGGTTACTATTTTTTTAAGATTTTTTCAAAATCAGGAAACAAGCCGGTTGAAAACGAATCTTTTTTAAATAAAATATTGACAAATCGGGATTTTAATATTATATAACATTACATATGGAAAAATTAATTAAAGTTAGCTTAGTTGGTTTGATACTGGATCCTGTTTCTAAAACGCCGGTAATGATCCTGAGACCTCATAATGAGAATAAAATTATTCCCATCTGGATTGGTGGTTATGAAGCCGATGCGATTACAATGGAACTGGAAAATATAAATCCGCCCCGCCCGATGACCCATGACCTGATAAAAGATATCTTATTTCATCTGAATGCGGAAATCGAAAAGGTTGTGGTTACCGATATTGTGGACAATACATATTATGCGGAGCTTTATTTGAGAAGGGGTAATGAAGTATCGGTTGTCGACTGCAGGCCATCCGATGCCATTGCCGTTTCCTTAAAAAACCGGGCATCGATTTATATTTCCGAGAGTGTATACCGCTCATCGGGTTTGTCCGATTTTTTCTCAAATTTTGTACATAATGAAGAAAAATTAGAGAAGTGGTTCAATTCTCTTTCGGTTGAAGATTTCGGCAATATTGAGCAGTGAGCCGGTAAACCCGTCACCGGGGAGACGAATCCGCGGCTGTAGGCGACTATCATAATGGGGGTATGTTTTTTTATCATTTTTATGTTATATTATTTTTCCGGAAAATAATATTAGGAGGAAAATATGTCGTTTTTGAAGCTGAAAGACTTTGAGGAGAAGGAACCGGTTCCCGGTTATAAAGTGCGTTTCATACATTCGGATAACATGACCTTTGCGTACTGGAATATAGATGCAGGAGCTTCACTGCCTGAGCACTCCCACCCCCATGAGCAGGTCGCCAATGTGATTGAGGGTAAGTTTGAGTTCAACCTGGCTGGGGATAAACGGGTGATTGAACCCGGCGATGTGGTGACCATTCCCTCCAATGTCAAACACTCAGGTAAGGCGGTTACAGACTGCCGGCTCATCGATGTCTTTTACCCCGTCAGGGAAGATTATAAATAGCGCCATTTTTTTTCAAAGCGAATATCAACCTGGAATAGTGTATTATGACGGGTTTCTACCTGCTAAGAAGATGCCGGGAACCGCAGCGGGCAGCGAAAAGTTAAACGAATTCGTTACAAAATTAATCAGACTCGATGGAGAATACGGCGTCGCTCATATCAGAGGGATCGCCGGGTGAGCCGGGACCGCTGATGCGGATCAAACAATATTCAGAAGGAGTGTCCGGTACGGTCCAGGTGTAACGGCCGCCTATTGCCGGGACCGTATCGATGGGTATCCATTGGTCAGCATTGTCCGGGGAGTACTCGATGAAAACATCGGTAATTCCGGCGCTGGCCCAGGTGATGTAGTATTCGCCGCCCACAGTCAAACTTTCGCCGCCATTGGGGGTAAACACTTCAATAAAAACTTGTGAGGGATCAAAAATAGTAAATACCGCGTCGCTGACATCCACCGGGTTTTCATCCGAACCTGCCCCTTTGATTCGGACCAGGCAATTTTCCGAGGGTGGGCCGGGTATGAGCCAGGTGTAACTGCCGTTATCCGCGGATACTTCGTCGATATACAACCAGGTCGCCCCACTGTTAACCGAGTATTCGATGACCACGAGGTTCACCCCGCTGCAATCCCAGCTTATGTTATATTCCGATCCCACCTCTAAGTTTTCACCGCCGTTGGGAGTGAGCACAGTTAGGTCGCCGGTTTGAGGTGATACAATCGAAAATACCGCGTCGCTAATATCCAACGGTTGGCCGTCAATTTCGCTGATGCGCACTAAGCAGGTTTCCGACGGTTCGTCCGGTACGAGCCAATCGTATTCACCGTCATTTTCGGTAGAACCGGTTATTTCCGCCCAGGAGTCACCGCCGTTAGTGGAATATTCGATTTTGACCGGTTCCCTAAAGCCGGTACTGAACCAGCTTATTTCATACACCGAACCGATGACCGCTTCTTCACCGCCATTAGGGGTAATGACCCTTATGGTAGGCGCTGAGGGATGAACGATCGAAAATACTTCATCGCTTACATCCGTGGGTTTGGGATCGCCGCCGCCATCATTGGCAGTAACACGAGCCAGGCATTCAGCGGACACCGTATCCGGTATAGGCCAATTATAAGTGCCGGTATTGCTCACCGAGGATACGATGGTCGACCAGGAATTACCGTTATCGAAGGAATATTCGATCATGACACTGCTAATACTACCCGAACTGTTCCAGGTAACCGGCTGGGTCGAACCGACCTCCCAGGTCTCGCCGCCGTTGGGCGAGATGACCTTAAACTCACCGGTTGAACCGGGCAATATTGAAAAAACCTGGTCGCTCACATCCGAAGGCACCGGGTCCGGGTCGCCGTCATTGGCGGAAACTTGCACCAGGCATTCATCCGATGGAGTGCCCGGTATGGTCCAATCGAAACTGCCGTTATTGGGTGTGGTTTGCACGATGGTTTTCCAGGTGGTGCCGTTATCGTGCGAATATTTAATCGTGACATTATTAATTTCACCGTTACCGGTCCAGGTGATTTCCTTTACTGTTCCGGCGGTCCAGGTTTCGCCGCCGTTAGGAGATGTGACCACGATGTCGTCGGATAAGGGCGGAACAATGGAAAATACCGTGTCGCTGATATCCACCGGGTCGCCGTCGGTTTCGCTGATCCGTACCAAACATATCTCCGACGGTTTATCGGGAATAATCCAATCATATTTACCATTATTTTCGGTGGTCTCGGTGATTAGCGTCCAGGTGTCACCGCCAGTGGTGGAATATTCGATTTTTACTTCTTTCCTGGTATTGCCGGCATACCAGGTGATATTGTACCTGGAACCCACAACCAATTGTTCTCCGCCATTGGGAGCGATAATCCTTATGGTTGGCTCGGGAAGCACGATGGAGAATACGTCATCGCTGACATCCGATGGCACCGGGTCAGGGTCGCCATCATTCGAGGTAACTCGAACGAAGCAGAAATCCGATACTGTTTCCGGAACGGTCCATTCGAAGCTGCCGTTATTGGATGTGCTTTGAGTAACCGTTTTCCAGGTAACGGCGTTATCTTTCGAATATTCGATGCTGACATTATTGATATCGCCCGTACAGACCCACTTAATCTCCTGCAAGGAACCTGCGTCCAAGCTTTCGCCGCCGTTAGGAGATAAAACCCTGAGAACGCTTTGTGACTGCTGTATAATCGAAAATGACTGATCATTCGAATCATCCGGTTCTCCTCCACTGGTTTTACTGATATAAACTGTGCAATCATCCGACGGCGTGTCCGGTACGATCCAATCATATTTGCCGTCATTTTCCGTGGCGTCGCTGATTACCGTCCAGGTGGTTTGATTATCGGTAGAATATATAATTTTTACGTCTTCCCGTATGCCCCAGGACTCCCAGGTGATTGTAAACCTGGAACCCACCGTCAGTTGTTCTCCTCCGTTCGGGGAGATAATCCGAAATCCTTCCGTCGAATAGCGAATAATAGAGAACACCGCGTCGCTCACATCCGCAGGACCGGAATCGCCGCTTGCATCGATGGCCGCAATGCGCACCAAGCACTCATCCGCAGGCGTGCAGGGAACCGGCCAATTGTAACTGCCGTCATTAGGTGTGGTTTGAACGATCTCTTTCCAGGTTTTTCCCTTATCTATTGAATATTTAATGTTTACACTATTAATATCGCCTGTGCTTGTCCAGGTGATTTCCTGCGGTGGACCACAGAACCAGCTTTCACCGCCGTTAGGGGAGCGCAGGGTAAGGGAGCCGGAAACAGGAGATACGATGGAAAAAACCGCGTCGCTTACATCCCAGGGGCCACCATCATTATCTTTTTCACTGATTCGCACTAAGCATTGGTCTGACGGCGTGTCCGGTACCATCCAATTATAGTTGCCGTCATTTTCCGTTAAGGCTGTAATCATATTCCAGGAGCTTCCGCCATTGGTGGAATATTCGATCATTACGTTACCGATAGTGCCTTCACTGGTCCAGGCGATTTCCTGCGGAGAACCTACCTCCCAGCTTTCCCCGCCATTGGGTGAGGTCACCGTGATGGAATATGCTGAGGCGGTATAATCGGTGGTTTGATTGGAGTTAACGCCGGTATAGGTGGTGGCAGGTTTCTCAAATTTGTAACCATGCAATGTGGGGGTTACGGTACCGGACCAGCCGAGCTCAACATTATCTGTGTAAAAACCGGAACTATTGGTCAGGGGATCTCCCGGGAGACCGTTCATGAGTACACCTTCTAAGACCGGTCCCGCTAATGTCACTGTCCCGGAAATGGTATAGGCATTCACTGTAAATGCTTTGATGCATACATTCCAACCGTAGGTATATACATCGGTCCAACTGCTGCCGCTGCTGCTCATAAAGCTTTCTCCCGGATTGGATACTGCCCCCGAGGAATATCCATTGATCACTTTTTCGATTGCTATTGGATATATATAGCTGGAATTGGTGAATTTAATTACCACGGAAAACAGATCATCCGGATTTAATGAAACGGGTGAGCTAAACACTTCCGTATAATACCCCGGATAAACCCGGGAACCTATTTTTGTTGCCGCAAGAGACCCACTGGTGGGATTTCCTGGAGTTACGCCTTTATAGATATAAATTTCATAATCAGTATTGGCATCGTTGGTATAAAAACCAACTGCTTTCAAAAAACTATTCCCCTCTGCATTAAATATGTTGGCGCCCCAGGCGGTTGTACCACCGTAGCCGCTGTTGCTGACCTGGCCTAACGGATCGTATTGATAATTCGCGTCATAATTTCCGGGATCTTCCGCATTGCATAATGAGGCCCGTGGTTTAAAGGATGTGTCATAATAGGAAAGCCAGAAGTACCCATTGTCATGCCTGCCGGTGCCCCAACTGTTTCTGATAAGAAACGCGCCGTCACCCGGGGGCTGCCTGTCGGGTCTAAAGTTACCGGCGGAATAATCGTCATCCCATCCTACTGCCGCCACTGCATGGTTGGTGTTGGTATTCACATTATTATAAAAACTCAAATCCGCCGTGTCTATGTAACTGCTGCTGTAATAAAAACTAACATAAGCGGCTCCGTAAGTTGATATGAAGTATTTGATGGTATCATTATCCAAAGAATCGCTTCTTTGGGGGATAAAAATAACTTGTTGAATATGTTTTTGAGGGCTGTAGCCGTTCCGGGTGATTTTGACGGCCGGGCTGCCATCTCCATATGGATATGGGACATCCGTTTCAGATAGAGGGCCACTCCATCTTGCTAAGTAAGCTG
>JAGLQA010000698.1 GCA_023137075.1 Candidatus Aminicenantota bacterium | reverse complement strand
GCAAAGATTGTCATTTTATTGTCATTATACCGTTTATTAATTAAATAGTATATATAATCGGAGACCCATTGACTGACTTTCGATGCGGCCAGTTCATCGAAGAGTAAAAGCTCTACTTCTACCAACCTATTGATTAAATTATTTATACTGGCGAAATCCCGGGTGGAATGCCCTTCGCCGGTGCGCATCTCCCTGACTAAGTCGTTCCAATCGATATAGTAAATATCGATCTTATCATCTTTTTTCATCAGTTCGGTGGCGATTGAACAAAGCAGTTGCGTTTTACCCAACCCGATTGACCCCTGAAGCAATAGCCCTTTGTCTACTCCAGGGTAATCATCGATGAATTTCTGCACAATCATTTTAGCTTTTTTCTGGGTAGGGCTTGAACTATCGGGGTAATAGTTTTCCAATTTATATGAAGTAAATTTTTTGGGAATATTGGCTCTATCGCTTTTAGAGAATAATGTGTCTAAGAACCGGCAATCGCATTTGTGCACATATTCCTTCTCGCCCTTTTTTTTCTGGACCCAGCCGGTTCCGTTACATTTGGGACACATTTTTTCACTCAATTTAACATACCGTAGATGCCCTGCTTCTTCAATTTCGTCCTGAGTTTTTTCAGAGCCTTTAACTCGATTCGCCTGACGCCTTCGGGACTCATTCCCATTCTCTTGGCGATTTCCCTCAATTTTAAGGGATCTTCGTCTTCGAAGCCGTAGCGTAAGCGAATAACCTCCGCCTCCTTCTCGGTCAGTTCTTCCACGATATCCTCACGTACCAGGTCCCTCGTTGAAATCCCGAGCAGGACCATTTGCGGGTCGACCGTGCTGTTGTCGGGTAAAATAGTAGAAAGATTGGCGGAACTGCCGTTGGTGAGCGTTTTATCTAAAGAGACTATTTCATCGGGAACGGCCAGCATTAATTTGATTTTTTTTTCCGGTATTTCCAGCCTTTCTGCCAGCTCTTTTTCCGTGGGTCTCCGTTTGAATTCTTTAGTCAGATTAAAATACTTTTTTTTAAAATTGAGGTAATCGTTGTAAAAGATATCGGGGAAAGAGATGAGCCGTTGATTTTTTGATAAATAACGCCTTATTTCACTGCGAACCCACCACATGGCATAGGTATAGAACCGGTTCTCCCGGGCCGGGTCAAACCGTTTCAGGGCTTCGATCAGTCCTTTATTGCCTTCATTTACCAGGTCAAGGAAATTATCCTCCTTGAAGTAATATTTTAAAGCTTCCTTTACCACGAGTTTCTGGTTGGCGACAATCACCCTTTCGAAGGCATCCTTATCTCCCTGCCTGGATTTGAAAATCAACTCCTTCTCTTCTTCCGGGGATAACAGGGCGATTTTGTTTACACTTTGAAAGTATAAACTCAAGGAATCAAGGCTGTTTTTACTTCGTCTCATCGTCTTTGAATAATGCCACGTTTGAAGATTGGAATTTCACCAGGGCTTTTTTCTTCTGCTCAAATATATTCTCTCGCCCGGAAAAGAACTCCTTTTTCAACTCCTCAAGAAAATTTGAAAACTCCTCCTGCATACTCTCCATTTTTTTTTTCATGTTGTATATGATTTCGATCCCGGCCAGGTTGACGCCCATTTCTCTTGACAGGTTGAGAATAAATTCAAGCTTCTTTAAATCGTCATCCGTGTAAACCCTGGTATTGCCTTTTGTCCTGGAAGGAACCAACAAACCTTCTCTTTCATACAAGCGTAAGGTCTGCGGATGAATGTCAAATTTCGATGCAACCGCAGAAATTAAATAGGTTTTCCCCTTCATAGTTCCAATCCTGTTCTCGGGTTATAAGGGGCTTTTTTTTCAATCTCTTTTAATAATCGCCGGACTTCGATATCTTTAACCGGTGGGGGTACGATTTTTATTTCGATTAGCATGTCGCCCGTAATTTTTGTTTTGGGATTGATGATTCCCTTATTTTTTATCCGCAGTTTCTGGCCTGAAGATGTGGACGGAGGGATTTTCAGAAGGGTTTCGCCATTCAGGGTGGGCACTTCCACTTTGGCCCCTAAGGCAGCCTCTAAATAGGTTACCGGAAGAATGATTTCCAGGTTCACCCCGCTGCGCTTGAAAAATTTATGGAGAGATACATTGATGGTTATGATTAAATCGCCGATGGCTCCCCCAAACTTCCCGGCATTGCCTTTACCGGCGATTCGTACCCTGGAATTGTTGCCCACACCGGCGGGTATCCGTGCTTTGATCCGGGTTACTTTATCGACTCTCCCTTCGCCGTGACAGGCCCGGCAGTTTTCCCCGGGCAGGAAACCGCTGCCGCCGCAATTGACACAGGTTGACGCAAACTTCATAAACCCGGTCTGCTTCTGGATTCTTCCGTTTCCTTTACAGACAGGGCAGGTCATCTTTAAAGAACCGGGTTCAATCCCTTTACCGCTGCATGTGGTACATTTTTCTTTTCTTACTACCTGGATCGGGGTTTCAAGTCCTTTTGCCGCGTCAACAAAACCCAGGTTAATCGAGTAGAGCAAATCCTCACCCGGCTCGGGTTTTCTGTCTCTGCCCCTGGTCTGTGACTGCTGACTGCCACTACCGAAGATTGTCTCAAAAATGTCGCCAAAGCTGCTCGATCCGGTAGACGTAAAGTCAAAGCCCTCAAAATTCGAATGACCCCTGCTCCGGCCGAAGTTTCCGCCTAAGCTGCCGAAGGTATCATATTGTTTCCGCTTTTCGGGATCTTTTAATATCTCGTAGGCCTGGTTGATTTCCTTGAATTTTTTTTCGGCAATCGCATCCCCGGGATTTAAGTCGGGATGGTATTTTCGGGCCAGTTTCCGGTAGACTTTCTTTATCTCGGAAAAAGATGCTTTCTTATTTACACCAAGAATATCGTAATAGTCGCTCATGTAAAAATTTTACTTGAGAATGGTATAAAAATCAAGCCGCTGTCGCGTTACCTGCTTTTTTTTTGGATTTATAACGATCCGTAAAAAATTTTTACCGATATTCATTTAAAATACCTGTATTGCTTTTTCCCGGCTTTTTTCCCGACTTTTTTTTCGACTTTCTTTTCGACTTTCTTTTTATTTTCCTTTCTTTCTTCATCCCTGACTCCCAGCCTGTTCGCATCTATCTTTTGCATCACATCTCCCGCATGGCTTTTTAATACGAGCTTATCGCCGGTAGTCAGCGTAACGATTGTTTCGGGTGTCTTTTCTACGGATTCAATCATCGTTGTATTTAACAAAATTTCCATACCGTCATTTCTTATTACTCTAATCATGCTCACCATCCTTTTTTTGCCGCTGCCCGCGGTATAAAACGACCGATTCGGCAGGTTTTTCCGTACCCTCAGGTAAGGGCTGTTTTTTGAGCAGCGGATTGAAAAAAGTTTTTTCGCATCTTGCGAAATACTATTATAACATGAAACCACCGGTATTCACAATGGTCACCGTTTAACGAAAAAAACTTCCGATAATTTTTCGTAATTCTTCAGCTTATTGATTTTGTCTAAGGCATTTAAGGCGGCATCTTGCTCGGCCTGTCGTTTGTTCTTCCCCTTTCCTGAGCCGATCTCCTTGTTATCTATATAAACGGCTGCCGTAAAGAGGATATTGGGGGGCTTGCCCGATTCCTTGATGGTCCTATAATAAGGCAGGGAATTATTCTTTTCCTGGACGATCTCCTGCAGTTCGGATTTATAATCGTTGATCCTGATAGCTTTCTCGGTTATACTTTTGAAGAAATCCTTAAAGAAGGAGATGATAATGGATGAGATGACTTTGTAGTTTGAATCGATATAAATCGCACCAATCACGGCTTCGAAGAGGGATGAGTTGATTTTTTTGTTATCTCTGCCCTGGTTTTTTTCTTCTCCCTTCCCTAAAAGAATATAGTTCCCGAGATTGATGGACATCGCTATATTAGACAAAAAATTGCTCGACACTAAGTGAGATTTCAATTTGGATAACTCCCCCTCGTTCCAATCTTTGTAGGTTCTATACAGGTATTCGGTGATTACCAGGTTTATCACCGAATCGCCTAAGAATTCAAGCTTCTCATTATCCGGCAAATTCTTTTGCAGGCCTTCGTTGTAAGATTTATGGGTTAATGCATTTTTGAAAATTTCCTTGTTTTTAAAATTATAATTCAGCGCTTTTTCAAGTTCTTCTAACATTTTATTTTTAATACAATAAAGGTCAAATCATCTCTATTGATCTCAGTTTCCGAAAATTTTATGGCAAAATCGAGCATTTGTTGTTTGATCTCTTCGGCTGAGCGTCCGCTGTTCGTAAGGATAAGATTCTTTAAGTTTTTCACCCCTATCATCTCATCATCCTTATTCAAAATTTCCGATAATCCGTCGGAGAACAGGAATAGAATATCGCCGCTGTGATATTCCACTTCAAGTTCTTTGATTTTTTCGCGGGAAAAATTTTTTAAGCCGATGGCAACGCCCTCGGGAAACAATTCGTGGCACTTTTTCTCCTTTGCACAATAAAACAGCGCCTGGGTATGGCCGGCCCGGGAAAGCACAAAGGTGTTTTCGGGGATTTTAAACCGGGCAATAACCATGGTAATAAAGGTAACCCGGTCAAGAGAGGCAAGCAAGCTGTGATGACATTCACTTATCAAGCCGGCCGGTGACATCTCTTCCGTATGCAGGTGGTTGATCAATCCTTTCAACTCCGCCATATAAAAAGCAGCCTGCGCGCCTTTCCCGGAAACGTCGGCCACCAGGAGAGATAAATATTTATCCTTTTGATAAAAATAATCGAAGTAGTCGCCCGCAATTTCCGCAGCCGGGATATTGACGGCTGCCAGTTCAAATTTTTCGCTTTCAAAGGTATCGGGGGGCAGCAATTTTAATTGAATGCTCCTGGCGATCCTCAATTCTTCCTCCAACCGCTGCTTCTCCTTCTCTTCAATCAACAACCGGTCTATCCCGGCCGCCATTTCATTAAAGGATTCACCGAGATATTGTAATTCGTCCTTGGACCTGGTCTTTATACGGAAGGAAAAATCCCCGTTCCTGATTTTTTGGGTGCCTTTCGTTATCTGGTGTATGGACCGGGTGATAACCCGGATCATTCGGAAACCGATGAAAAAGGAAAATACCACAAAGGGTGCAAAGATTACAATTAATAAAATGATAAAGTGAAAGGTATCGTTTTGGACCGAACCGGGGCTTGAGGATAAGATTTTGTTATACAATTTTTTAAAATCGACTTTAAGTAAGAAGCGGGCGTTTCCCTCGATAGGTTTGCCATTTTCCAGGGCATTAAAATCTAAGAATTTGTAGTCAAAGAGGTAGGGAAAAAAGGCATTATCATTGTCCATTATCTCCGGGTCGTCCGTAACCTCCTCCAACATTTTTAGACTCGAACCGCTGTAGGGATGGCGGTATTTAATTTTGAAATCACTCATTGTCGATATATCGTCAAGAAATTCCTGGGTTAGATTATTGGCAATGATGACGCTGAAATCATTCTTTTGTTTCAAAATCCCATGATAAAGGTCATTGTTGATCAAAAAATAGCCTTTAAAATCTGTCATGATAATTTTGTTTTCAGGAAATCCTTCCGGTGGGTATTTATAAAAACAGGTATATTGCCCATCTTCTTTTTCAAAAAGTAGAATGTTGAGTTTTCCCTGGTCAAATCTTACCGGAATTCCGGCCATTTTTTTCATTTTATCGCTGTCTTTTATATCCAGAAGCTTATTGGCGATTTGTTCTAAGCGCACTAAGCGGCCGTTCATTATATTGTTCAGTATGATAACTTCATAATGAGCGACCAAAATATAACTGGTAACATAGAAAAAGATAAGGATAAAGAAGATCGGGGTGGCCACGATGAATATGCCGGAAAAGATCAACCGGTTCCGGATCTTCCACAATAGTTTTTGCTTAAAAAACAGCAGCAATCTGCCGGAAGCAAGGATTATCAGTATCCATAAAAGGATTTTAAAAATTGTTTTATTGGTGAGAAACAGGTAAGATATATTGGCCGACACAAACAAAATGGCAATAACGATATCAATTTTTTTCCAGCGCCTAAACATTTAATATATTATAGTATTAATAGCAACAAAAAACAATAGTTAATCCTTAAAATCCCTGTTAATCCGGTCATTGTGCCTTCATGAGACTGTTTTACCACAACAAATCAGCAGTGAATTTTCTGTTTTTCTTACTCCTTTTCTCAACAGTTATACTTTTAAAAATAAGCTGTCTGAAGCGTCTTTTGGCATTCTTTTTGGAGATATGGCCCTTCATTTTTTCTGCGGGAGTACCAGGACGACATTGAAACAAAAAGGGTTCAACATAATCAAAATTCAATTCATCCAATACTTTTAAAGATGCTTTAAAATCTTCTTCTGTTTCACCTGGGAATCCCGCCATCACCTGGGTACAAACTTCAATTTTTGGGAATTGGGAATTAATGTCATTGATGGCATATTTAAAATCCTCAATATTGTAACCTCTTCCCATTGATTTTAGTATTTTATTGCTACCTGATTGGAATGATGAACTGATAAAAGATATTTTACCGGTTTTAAGAATTGACTTCAATTTAGGCAACATGTCAATTAAAAATCCAGGATGAAAATTACGTAACTTGATTTGGTAATTTCCGTTAAATTCTATTAATTTATTCAATAATATTATCAGGTTCAGATTTAGTTCCCATCCATAAAATCCGATTTCCGTGCCTATCAGGGCAAAATCCCGGCAACCTTCGGCCAATCCTTTTTTAAATTCTTTAATTATCTGTTTTAAAGATCTACTTCTTATTTTACCTCTGGAGAGTTTTGCAGCGCAATAAGCGCAATTATACATACAACCTGATGCAATTTTTATACAAAAGGTATTAGGATTAAAAGTATCAGGGTACTTTAAAAGAAATTCTTTCAGGGTAAATAGACTGAATAGCGACTCATAATGAACCCGTAGTTTGTCAATAAAGGAAATACCAAGAAAGGGAATCAGGTAACTTGATTGGAAATTTGCCGGATGACCTGGTTTTTTATAGACTTTTTCAAGGTATTTTGTTTCATCCGATCCAAAGGTTACTCCTTGATATACTCCATCCAGGACTCCCTTATTAATCTTGGGTAAACAACCAAACACTATTAATTGCGCATTATTTTTCTTTTTTTTTTGTATACGTTTTATTACCCTGATGGATAGCCTCTCCGACACATTTGTAAGAGCACAGGCATTAAATAATATCAGATCTGCATTTTTAAAATTGTCCGTAAGTTGATAATTATTTTCCTTGAAAAACATCTCTATCCCAGCTCCATCATTTCGATTTTCCGGGCAGCCATTGGTTATGACACAAATTTTCTGAATTTCCTGCATGCACTGAACCTTGAAAAGATCAAATCTATATTATGGCATAAATCTTATTATGTCAAATAAGTTTTTAGTAAATAATCTATCTCTCAAGAAGATGAAGAATATAAAAAATGTAGAACCTAATTATATTACACTCCACGCCTGCAAGCCGGCTGTTGATAATATTTACGCGATCATGTTATAATGAAGTTAAGGTAAGACGGTAATGAAAATAATCGAAATTCACGGTCAATCAGGTCATTCGGAAATTGCAGTAGGTGAAACGCTGAAAAACCTTAAAAACTACGTGAATAAAAAGAATACCATCATTATTACCGACCAAAACGTGAACCGCCTCTATCGCGAGCAATTCCCCGCCTGGCCCGTGATTGAAATCGGTACGGGAGAAAAAATCAAAACCCTGAAAACCGTGGAGTTTATCTTCGAGAAATTACTGGAACTCGAAGCAGACCGTTCCTCCTGCATCGTGGGTATCGGCGGCGGTATCGTCTGCGATATTACGGGTTTCGCCGCGTCTACTTATATGCGCGGATTGGACTTCGGTTTCGTCTCTTCTACCTTGCTATCCCAGGTGGATGCCGGCGTGGGGGGGAAAAACGGG